>NZ_JALKVM010000136.1:0-19777 GCF_057440575.1 Johannesbaptistia floridana | reverse complement strand
CTTCAGATGAATAAGGAAAGTAGTAGGGCTTTAGCCCATTCAAATATTTTGGACTAAAGTCCAACTACGAACCTAGGTTTTAATTGCGATCGCCTTCAGATGAATAAGGAAAGTAGTAGGGCTTTAGCCCATTCAAATATTTTGGACTCAAGTCCAACTACGAACCTCTGAATAAGGAAAGTAGTAGGGCTTTAGCCCATTCAAATATTTTGGACTAAAGTTTAACTACGAACCTCTGAATAAGGAAAGTAGTAGGGCTTTAGCCCATTCAAATATTTTGGACTAAAGTCCAACTACGAACCTAGGTTTTAATTGCGATCGCCTTCAGATGAATAAGGAAAGTAGTAGGGCTTTAGCCCATTCAAATATTTTGGACTAAAGTCCAACTACGAACCTAGGTTTTAATTGCGATCGCCTTCAGATGAATAAGGAAAGTAGTAGGGCTTTAGCCCATTCAAATATTTTGGACTCAAGTCCAACTACGAACCTAGGTTTTAATTGCGATCGCCTTCAGATGAATAAGGAAAGTAGTAGGGCTTTAGCCCATTCAAATATTTTGGACTAAAGTCCAACTACGAACCTAGGTTTTTAAAAGCAGTATATAAACTCTTGCCTTTTTTAATCTTCTTGGGAAGTAATTTTTTCAGAAATCGATACTGGACTTTTATGGGTAAACATCAGACTATCATCAAGAAAATCAACTACAATAGTATCGCCATTAGTAAAAGTATTTTCCAAGATTTTGGTAGCTAGAGGATTTTCTAACTCTCTTTGAATCGCTCTTTTTAGGGGGCGAGCGCCGTAAATTGGGTCATATCCGGCGGTAACTAGGTGGTCTTTGGCTTCTTCTGATAATTCTAAGGTTAATTGTTGTTCTGCTAGTAGTTTTTCAATTCTTGCTAACTGTAGAGTCACAATTTCCCGTAACTCTTCTTTGGTCAAGGTATGGAAGATAATTAAATCATCAATACGATTGAGAAATTCAGGGCGAAAATGTTTTCTTAAGGCAGAAATAGCTAGTTTACGCATTTGTTCATAATCTTGGTCATTACCAGCTAAATTGAGAATTTGCTCTCCACCAATATTACTAGTCATAACAATAATGGTGTTGCGAAAGTCAACTACTCTTCCTTGGGAATCGGTAATGCGTCCATCATCAAGCACCTGCAAAAGAATATTAAATACATCTCGATGGGCTTTTTCTACTTCGTCGAGTAAAACTACAGAATAGGGGCGACGACGCACTGCTTCAGATAGTTGCCCTCCTTCTTCGTAGCCTACGTAGCCTGGAGGTGCTCCTACTAGACGAGATACTGCATGTTTCTCCATGTACTCAGACATGTCTATTCTGACTATAGCTTCTTCTGAGTCGAAGAGAAACTGGGCGATCGCCCTGGCTAGTTCGGTTTTCCCTACCCCAGTTGGTCCCATAAACAAAAAAGAACCTATTGGTCGTCCGGGGTCTTTCATTCCGGCTCTAGCACGGCGTATTGCGGCAGATACAGCAGCTACAGCTTCTTTTTGTCCAATTACCCGTTCATGTAGATGTTGTTCTAATTCCAGCAGTTTTTGTCTTTCTGTGGCCAATAACCGATTTAGGGGTATTCCGGTCCATCTAGCTACTATTTCGGCGATATCTGCTTCTACTACTTCTTCTCTGAGTAAAGCTAAACCTTGGGATTGAATTTCTAACAACTGGGCTTCTTTACTTTCTCTTTCTCTTTGCAACCCTTCTAGTTTTCCATACTTGAGTTGAGCTGCTTTATTTAGATCATAAGCTCTTTCTGCCTGTTCTACTTGTACCCTTAGTTGATCTTCTGTTTCTTTGAGATTACTAATTGCTTCTAAGATTTGTTTTTCTCCCTGCCATTGGGAGGATAATTCTTGTTGTCTAGCTTCTAAGTCTGTTATTTCCTGTTCTATTTTTTCTAAACGTTCTTTTGAGGAGCGATCGCCTATTGCTATGAGACGTTTTTCTTCTCCTTCTATCGAAAGTTTTTCCATTTGCAACTGCATCAATCTTCTATCGATATCTTCTAACTCTACTGGTTTAGAAGTTATCTCCATTTTTAGTTGCGCTGCCGCTTCATCTATCAAGTCTATAGCTTTGTCTGGGAGGAAGCGGTCTGTTATGTAGCGATGGGATAAGCTGGCTGCTGCTACTAAAGCTGAATCGGTTATTTTCACTCCGTGGTGGACTTCGTAGCGCTCTTTTAATCCTCTTAGTATAGATATTGTATCTTCCACACTTGGCTGTTTTACATATACTTGTTGAAAGCGTCTTTCTAAAGCTGCATCTTTTTCGATATGTTTGCGATACTCATCTAGGGTAGTTGCACCGATACAGCGTAGTTCTCCTCTCGCTAACATTGGTTTTAGCAGGTTTCCTGCATCCATAGCCCCTTGAGTTGAACCAGCTCCTACTACTGTATGTAACTCATCTATAAATAGAACTATTTGCCCTTCTGATTGGGTTACTTCCTTAAGTACATTTCTTAAACGGTTTTCAAATTCCCCCCTATATTTCGACCCAGCAATTAAACTTCCCATATCCAGAGAAATTAACTGCCTATTTTTTAGCGATTCTGGTACATCTCCATTGATAATTCTTTGGGCTAAACCTTCGGCTATGGCTGTTTTTCCTACCCCTGGTTCTCCGATGAGCACTGGATTATTTTTAGAACGCCTTGATAGTACCTGAACAACTCTTCGTATTTCTTCTTCTCTCCCAATTACTGGGTCTAATTTTCCTGCTTTTGCCTGTTCTGTCAAATCGCGGCCATATTTTTTTAAAGCTTCGTATTGTTCTTCTTGATTTTTTTGAGTTACCTTTTGAGAACCTCTAACACTTTTGATATGGGATTCTAAATCTTGAGGGTCCAGGTTAAAACTGCGTAGTATGCGTTTACCAATTCGTTCATCTTCAGCAAAGCCTAATAGTAAATGTTCTACGGCAATATATTCATCTTGCCAACTTACTCGCGAGGCTTCTGCTCTATCTAACATGATATCTAGGCCCCGACCCAAGTATAATTGGGTGACGGTGGGGAACTTTCCTTGTTTTCTGGTAAAGGCTTCTAATTGTTGCTTAAGTCGGTCAGTTTCAATAGCCGCTTTTTCTAGTATGCTTTCCCATATTCCTGTTTTTTCTAACATTGCTAGAACTACGTGTTCTACTTCTAGATTTTGGTTTTTATAAGAGCGTGCTATATCTTGAGACCTAACAATTGCATCCCAAGCTTGTTCGGTAAATTTATTGGGGTCAGTAGGCTGCATTCTATGTATTAAATTGAAAAGTACAGTAAGTATTTATTTCCGTATCGAGTTCCGTATCAAAGATAGACTTCTATTATTATCCACTTGTGAGTATTTGCCAAGTTTTTTTAGTCCACTGCCAAAAATTTAGTAGAGATTGTTTCATTTCTTGTCTGACATACCATTTTTCAAATTCTTGTTCGTAGCTTTCTCCTTTTTCTTGAAAGGTCTTCCAGGTTTTTAGAGATATAGCAGTTCCCCAAATCAATAGTATATACCATGACCAAGATAGAGTTCCCGCGCTGAGTAAGTTAATGATTATCAAGAAAGCATTGACAATAACATATTTTGCTACACTTTGTCTTAGTTGTTCCCGACGATAGAGATTAAACTCTTGTTTTTTGATATTTATTTTTTTTTTATTTAACCACTCTTCTTCGGCTGCTTCTAGATAATCTGGTGATATTTCTAATTCTGCGGCAATTTCCCAAAGTTGACTGCGGGATAATTCTTCTTGTTCTCCTTTTCGAGCTAGTGCTATTTGCAAAATTTGTTGAACTTCCTCTGGTTGATAGAATTTTTCCTGATACACTTCTGATGTTGTCATAATTTTAATAATTTCGATAAAATCTACAAGTTATTCTACTTTTATTGTAATTATTATTTCCCTGATTTAGACAGTGATTTAGATACTATAACAATTACTAAGAAGCGTGAGGTATATTTTCCTTTCACACATCCCCTTTTACCTTGACCAGGAAAAAAATAGTTAACATAATTATAAAAAAATGTTAAGCTGATTGAGATGAACAATTAAGATTAAGGAAAAAACTGGATGACAGCAGTTAATGCAAAACCCAAATATGATATAAAAGATATCTCTTTAGCCCCACAAGGAAAACAAAGGATTGAATGGGCAGGCAGAGAAATGCCTGTACTTAGACAAATTCAAGAACGTTTTGCTCAAGAAAAACCTTTAGCAGGAATTCGTTTAATAGCTTGTTGCCACGTAACTACAGAAACAGCTCATTTAGCGATCGCTCTTAAAGCAGCAGGCGCTGATGCAGTTTTAATTGCTAGTAACCCTCTTTCTACACAGGATGATGTAGCTGCTTCTCTAGTACAAGACTATGGTATCCCAGTATATGCAATCAAAGGGGAAGATAATGCTACTTATCACCGTCATGTACAAACTGCTTTAGATCATCGTCCCAATATTATCATAGATGACGGTGGAGACGTTACCGCTACCTTAATTCAAGAAAGAAAAGACCAAATCAAAGAGATTATTGGTACAACTGAAGAAACTACCACTGGAATTGTCCGTCTAGTGGCTATGTTAAAAGAAGGTGTCCTAAGCTTCCCTGCAATGAATGTAAATGATGCAGATACCAAACACTTCTTCGATAATCGCTATGGAACTGGTCAATCTACTTTAGATGGTATCTTTAGAGCTACAAATATACTTATTGCAGGTAAAAGCTTTGTAGTAGCGGGATACGGATGGTGTGGTAAGGGCGTAGCGATGCGTGCTCGTGGTCTAGGTGCTAACGTCATAGTAACAGAAATTGATCCCGTGAGAGCGATAGAAGCTGCTATGGATGGATTCAAAGTAACTACTATGGATAAAGCTGCGGCAGTAGGGGATATATTTGTAACTGTCACTGGAAACAAGCACGTAATTCGCCCAGAACATTTTGAGGTAATGAAAGACGGCGCTATTGTGGCTAATGCTGGACACTTTGATATCGAAATTGACCTCAAATCCTTAGGAGAAAAAGCCACAGAAGTTAAAGAGGTACGTAACTTCACTCAAAAATACACTCTACCCAATGGTAAATCCATTGTTGTACTCGGTGAAGGACGTCTGATTAACCTAGCAGCAGCAGAAGGACATCCTAGCGCTGTAATGGATATGAGTTTCGCTAACCAAGCTTTAGCCTGTGAATATCTAGTTACTAACAAAGGTAAACTAGAACCAAATGTTTACTCAATTCCTACAGAAATAGACAGAGAAATTGCTCGTTTAAAATTACAAGCAATGGGAATTGAAATTGATACTCTAACCCCAGAACAAGAAGAGTACATCAATTCTTGGACCTCTGGAACCTAAACTACTTTTTAAAGACAAAAAATAATTAGTAAAGTGAGAGAATTTTCCAGAAACTATCCCAAGTTTTCTGAAATTTTCTCTCTTTTTTAGTAGGCGAGAATTGTAGAAATAGTAATTATGTCTAAACTGTCTGTAGAATTAGAACGTTATTTTTTCCAAGAAGAGAGAAATCCACAAGTATTTTTATTAGATTTACTCAAACTTGCAGAAGAAAGAATATTTGGCTTTTTATTTGTTATTCTGGCTTTGCCATCGGCTTTACCAATACCAGCGCCGGGATATTCAATTCCCTTTGGAGTGTTAATGTTGTTGTTAGCAGTACAGTTAATAGTGGGAAGACAATCTCCCTGGTTACCCCAAAAAATGCTGAAAGCTTCAGTGAAATTAAACACCGCCCAAGGATTTGTGAAAGCAGGATTACCATGGTTAAGAAGGATTGAAACTCTAACTCGTCCGAGAATGAGTTATATATGTCAAAGTATACCAGGAAAAATAGTAATTGGCATGGCGATCGCTCTTATGTCAATTTTTATGATGATTCCCATTCCCGGCACTAATACTCTTCCGGCTATGGGTATTTTTATCACCGCTTTTGGACTTCAAGAAGATGATGGCTTTATCAGCTTAGGAGGCTTAGTAGTTTGTTTAATAGCCGCTGTAGTGGTAGTCGGTATCATGGTAACAGGTATTAGTCTTTTAGATTCTCTCAAAAATCTAATTCAAAATTGATTGTCAATAAATTTATTGGTACAGAAAATCTTGATACTCCTGGAAGTCAAACAGAAAAGCTAGTATGGCAATCTGTACAACAAGCTTTCAGGGGTAGAGACTGTATCGCTTACTGGCGTTACCCAATTTTTAATAACCGGGGTAAATCTCGCCAAGAACCAGATATTCTGATTGCTGATTTCACCCTAGGCTTAATAGTAATTGAAGTAAAAGGGATTAGAATGGAGCAAATCGAGAGTATTAATGGTCATTGGTGGCAATATCAAAACTTCTATACCTCTCAAGGTAATCCCTATCAACAGGCAGAAACCCAACTATTTTCCCTACTTGAATATATTGCTGTAGAACCAAGTTTATTAAATAGAGTAGCTGGTAGAGTAGTAGTAGCTTTGCCTTTGATTACTCAGCAACAATGGCAAGAACGAGGTTTTTCTCAACTCCCCAGTAATCCACCAATTCTGTTCCAAGAACAATTTTCAAAATCTAGTTTACTTCTTGAACATCTTCAAGCAACTCCCCCAGTAATTAAGGGTGGAGAACTAGAAAAACCCCAATGGCAGTTACTATTATCTATTCTCACGGGAAGTTCTCTACTCACTCAATCCAAACATCGAGTTTTAAGTGATAATCATAGTCGTGGTCAGATTCTTGAGAAAGTGCGATCGCATATCTCCTCCCTGGATGCACAACAGTTAAAAATTGCCCAACAAATACCCCCAGGACCTCAAAGGATTCGTGGGGTAGCAGGTTCGGGTAAAACTGTTATTCTCTGTCAAAAAGCTGTTTTAATGCACCTACAACATCCTGATTGGCACATTGCTCTAGTTTTCTTCACTAGAAGCTTATATAGCCAGTTAGTTAGTCAAGTAGATAATTGGTTACGCTATTACAGTCAAAATAAACAATCCTATTCTCCTGAATCTTGTTTATATATCCTACCTGCTTGGGGAAGTAAACAACAACAGGGACTCTATAGCCTCCTCTGTAAACAAGCAAAAGTAGAGAAACTCACCGTAACCGAAACCCAAAACCAACCCCCCCAAGAATCCCTAGCCGAAGCCTGTATTCAACTATTAAAACAGGCAGGGATACCCCAAATTTTTGATGCTATTCTCATTGACGAAGCCCAAGATTTAGTCTCACAAAATTGGCATTATCAAGATAAACAACCATTTTTTTGGCTGGCTTATCAAGCTTTGCGTCCAGCTAATCCTCTTCATCCAGAACAACGGCGCTTAATTTGGGCCTATGATGAATTACAAAGTCTTGGTGGTCTCTGTATTCCTACGGCTAGTGAATTATTGGGAGAAGACTTAGGACATTTGGTTACAGGAGAATACCCAGGAGGCATCAAGAAAACCGAGGTTATGTCTTGTTCTTATCGTACTCCAAACCCTGTACTTAACTTTGCCTATGGAATAGGTATGGGTTTATATCGTCAAAAGGGGATGTTAACAGGAATGACAACCAAAGAAGAATGGGAGGCGATTGGTTATCACATCAAGGGAGATTTAATTCCCTCAGCTTCCATAACTCTAATTCGCGAAAATTCTCCCCATCCCCTACCGCGATTGTGGAATAAGTCTTTAATAGAATTTCAAACCTACGAAACCCGAAGACAGGAGTTATTAGCGTTAACGGAAAAGCTCATATATAATTTGAGAGTTGAGGGTTTACGTCCTAGTAAAGAGATTTTGGTAATTGTTTTAGGAGATTTTTTTACCTCTAATCGTTTAGAAACATACATAGCTAATTTTTTAATAAAACAGGGTCTAGATATTTATTTACCCGCTGCACCAGATTGTAACTGTATAGAAAAAGATAATCAAGGTAAATATGCCCACAGATTTTGGTATGAAGGTGCAATTACTATTTCTCGCATTCATCGCGCCAAAGGACAAGAAGCTGATTTAGTTTATTTAGTAGGTTTAGATAATATTGCCCAGGCTGAAAGTGATTTACGATTAAGAAATCAATTATTTGTAGCGATAACTAGAACTAGAGGTTGGGTTAATCTCAGTGGAGTAAATCTTGATGGTTCACCGTTTTATCAAGAAATTAGACAGTTATTAAAATCTCCTGATTCTTTGACTATTACTTTTTATCCTCCCAAGAAGAGAAAATTAATTATTACTGATGCCCAAGAGTTATTAACCAGATATGCTTTAGGAGAGAGAAATTTTCGTAATGCCAATCTTGTGGGAGCTAATTTAGCTGGTATTTGTTTACAAAAAGCTAATTTAATTGGTGCTAATTTGAGTGGTGCTAATTTGAGTGGTGCTAATTTGATTGGTGTTAATTTAACTTTAGCTGATTTAACTAGAGCTAACTTAAGTGGTGCTAATCTCAAGGGTGCTAAACTATTTGGTACTAATTTAGAGCAAACTAATTTAACTAATGTGGATTTAACTGGAGTAGATATTGATGTGTTGTGTAACTAATTAAACAGATAAGCTTGTAAATACTAAATAATTAGTATCTAAGTTTGTAGTAGGGCTTTAGCCCTATCATATCAAGTAGCCTGTAGGTTGGGCCCTTGGTAACGAAACCCAACAATCTAAGTTTGTAGTAGGGCTTTAGCCCTATCAATCTGAGGGAGTAACCATAAGGTTAAATCGCTTGGCACCTTACAATCTTTAAAGACTAAAGTCCAACTACGAACCTCCTTTTTAATTGGGGTATATAAACCAGATGCGAGTATTATATCAGAAGGGAGTTTCTGAATACGAGATGATTAACTACATAGGATATTTGATATTTTGTTCAGGGATATAGTTTTATATTATATAGTGTAGGTTAGGCCCTTGGTAACGAAACCTAACCATCTAAGTTTGTAGTAGGGCTTTAGCCCTATCATATCAAGTCCGTTTAATTAGTTATCATTTAGGATATTGATGCAAATATTTAAAAACCTTCTTTCTCCCGGAGCTATTTTAATCATCAGTATATAAGCGGACATGATGTTAAGGGCTCTTTTGGCGATCGCCCTTCCTTCGGCACTTGGCAATTACCTAAACTACAACTATTAAATTAATCGTGTTATACTACAATAGGTGCGAGTTCCCCCATAAGACTATCCTAACTGAATTAGTAGATAATTGTCAAGGAAGAAACTAATAATTTATAGGTTGGGTTAAAGGTCGTGCAATCCAACAAGCAAAGTGGACGGTAATAAAATTAATGTTGGGTTTCGTGACAAGGGCCCAACCTACAACCTAGGAACTATTGAGATGATTGTTTAATTCTGATAATTTCTTGATAAATCTCCTCAGATACCATTGCTTTTAGTTCTTCTTCCGGTAATTGAAGCAAAAATTTCAGCATCATTTCTTGATAATTATTAATCATAGTTTGAGCATTAGGATGATTTTCTCCTAAGGTTTCTGTCGCAATGGCTATAGCTCTTTGATAAAGAGGTTCTGCCGATTGATAAAGTCCTTGCCCTAGGTAAAAACGCCCTAATCCCACATAAGGCCAGATTAAATTCTCCTCTTCTATATTTTCCCCTAGTTCCTCTGGTACTATTTCTAAATGGGGTATCCAAGAACTAATTGCTTTTATCTGCTCTTGAGTGGAGGTATAGGGGATTTCTTTAGCTAAACTTATCATCAATTGACAGTACCTTTCTTTAGCAGTCACCGCTAATGGAGATGCTTCTAATTTATCTCTCAAATACTGACGAATCAGAGTATGTATTTGATAGTTCGATTCTCCCTGGTCTTCCAGTAGACTGAAGTTTACTAAATAGTCTTCTACTATTTCCTCTAATTCATCTTCATCTTCTATTTCACTGATTCCTTGAATCAAATTATCAGGAATTGGTGCTAGGGCAAACAGACTTAGATATCTTCCCAGGTTTTGGGCTGTTTCTGGTAATTCTGACCATGTAATCTCAAAGGCTGCTTTTACTCCTTTGGTTGCGGTCATTTCTATACTAGTTTCCTCTAGGAATTTAGCATTGAGTGGTTCTGCTTGTAAGCGCTGGCGCATTTTCTCTATAGTCCACTTATTTCGACGTTTGAGGAATTTGGCCACTAATTCTAATCCCAGGGGTAAGTAACCCAGGTCTTCACAGAGGGCTTTAGCTGCTTCTAGTTGACTATTTACCCTGTCTTCACCAATAAAAGATTTAATTAATTCTAATGCTGGTTGTTCTTCTAATACTTCTAATGCTACTACTCGCAGATTATCTGCCAGTCTTTGCACTCTGGTGGTGATAATTACTTTGAAACGCTTATCTTGAGGGGGTAAAAAGTTGTGAATCTGTTGATAATCTCGCACATCATCAAAGATAATTAGAGTATCTCCTGAGGGCCATTTATGCCAACAGAGTTGGATTCTTTCTGTTTCTTCTCCTTCATCGGGGATGGGAATTTGTAGATAGTTTTTGGCGAAGTTGAGTATCTGTGTAGCTAAATTACCTGTATCGGCGATATTCAGCCAACAAATACCGCCTGTATAAATATTCTGAAGTGTTCTTTCTTTTGCGGCTAGGGCATATTGTAGGGCTAGTTCGGTTTTACCAATACCTCCCATACCTGTGACGGTAGTGATGGCTATTCGGGTGGCGGTTTGTAATTCTGTGTCTAGTTGTGACCAGGCTTGTTGTCTCCCAACAAATTTGGGTACACCGCTTTTAGGTAAGTTATGAATTATTTTTGTGAAGATAATTTCTTCAGTTTTTGAAGCTTTCTCTATCTTTTCTAAACTAATCCCTCTTGAGTCAGATGATTCAGCTAACTTTAATAAAGCAATTGCTCTTTCTGTTTGGGGTTTGTCTGAAGATGGTAAGAGTTCTACAGGGGCATTTAAAATATAAATTAAACGGTTAAACTGCGGTGGAGTTAGTTTCTCTAGGTTTTTTAATAGCTCTGATTTATCCATAATTATTTTATTTACTATAGTTGACTTTTTTTGGCAGGACTTCGTGAAGCCCCAATCCGAAATATTTAGTATAAATACATATATAAATGTGTTTTGTTTCTTATAACCTAATTTTAAGATAAGCGATCGCCTGATAGATAGATAATTTGTAACTAATTAAACAGATAAGCTTCTGAATACGATATAATTAGCGGTGCGTTACACTTCGTACTTCGCACCCTACAAACTCCAAGCCCAAATATTTAGTATAAATATATATATAAATGTGTTTTGTTTTTTCTAGCCTAATTTTAAGATAAGCGATCGCCTGATAGATAGATAATTTGTAACTAATTAAACAGATAAGCTTCTGAATACGATATAATTAGCGGTGCGTTACACTTCGTACTTCGCACCCTACAAACTCCAAGCCCAAATATTTAGTATAAATATATATATAAATGTGTTTTGTTTTTTCTAGCCTAATTTTAAGATAAGCGATCGCCTGATAGATAGATAATTTGTAACTAATTAAACAGATAAGCTTCTAAATACGAGATAATTAGCGGTGCGTTACACGAATATTAACGCACCCTACAAACTCTGCCCTCTGCCTCGGTGCCTCGGTGCCTCCTGCCTCAACACGACCACCCTTCTCACCAGTATGAGAATTGCTATATAATGTGCTAGTCTAAATGGCAATTTAAGAAACAATCGATACTTAACTAAATGTGTATAGCTTTTACAATATAATTACTTTTGACCAAGAATAGCTAAATTTAAAGAATTTTGGCAACTTATTTTCAAACTCAATTACCAAGAAACAATCAAATGACACAAACAGAAACATATAAATATTTTACCTCCGGCTCTTTTTCTAACTTATTTGCCGAAGATATTACTGATGGCCGTTATGGATTTATACTCAATTATCCAGCTACAGCCAGTTGGGCTATTTATCCCAATAATAAACGTTATTTTATCCAAGATGGCAGTGAAGAAGGTACCAAAGTATCCTATGATAAACTATGTCAACAAGAACCTTGGAAAAATTTAGCAGTCTTAGGAGATGGTTTAACCGGAATCATCTTTAAATCTCCTGGGAAAGTATTAATTAGTTACTGGCAAGAACAGTTTGGCTATAAATATGATCAAATAGAATTGCTAGAAAGAAAAATTTATCTAGATTATCTCAATAAAAGTCAACAATACGATAAGATAGTAACTTTATTTCCCTTTGATTCTTTACTATTTGAAAAACACGCGGTTAATCCTGATGCTCATTATCATCTGTTGAGTAAACTTAGTTTAAAAGAAACAGGAGTAAGATGTCCTGATTATCAAATCTATAATTTACATCAAACACCCTTAGATGAGATAAAATTTAGCGATAAATTTCCCTATTTAGTTAAAGTTTCTCATGGACTTTCTGGGGAAGGTACTTATATTATTAAATCTCCTAGTGATTTAGAATATTGTAGACGGGAATTAACGAAATATTATTATGCTAATTTATTAAATGATATTATTGTTTCCGATTTTGTTCCTAATGAGGTACAAAATTACTGTGTACAATTTTATGTGAGTAAAACAGGTAAAATCACCCTAATTGGTGCTACTGGTCAAATGGTAACTGCTGATGGTAAGTTTTTGGGAGGTCTTATTCACTATCAAGAAATTGATATGAATAAGTTTTTGCCAATAATTACTAAAGTAGCAAGTTTTGCCAATCAGCAGGGGTATTTTGGTGTAATTGGTTGTGATGTGTTAGAAGATAGAGATGGTGAATTTCATGTTATTGATATTAATTATCGCGTGAATGGTTCTACTCCTCTATGTCTGCAACGCCATCGATTGCTAGAAGTAAATAAAGAAGTGGCGAAATATTCTGTAGATTATAGTATGGATGGGACTATCGATGAAATTTTGGTAACCCTTAAACCAGAATTAGACCGCCGCGATTTTATTATCTTATCAGCCTTAGAAAAAGTAAAATATGGGAAAATTTATACAGATATCTATGGAATTGTTACGGGAGAAGATACTAAAGAAATGTTGTTAATTGAAGAAAATTTAGCTAAAAAAGGTCTAAAGTTAGCAGGTTAAATTTTTATAAGATAGCATAAGGCTTGTTGTCAAATATTGCATCAAAACCCACTCATTTACTGGTGAGGGAGCACCAAAGCAGAGAGAAATAGGCGTTCATTCCCTTAATGTAGGGGCGCTCATACTTGCGCCCCTCACATCTTCCACCAGTACTTATGTACCAAATTATTGTGGTCATCCGTTCATTTCTCTTTCGCCTAAGAAAAGTAGCAAAGGTCAACCAATTTTTAAGCGCGATCGCATTAATTCTTTAACTCATTACTCATTACTCATTACTCATTACTCATTACTCATTACTCAACCCCCACCAGTAACATTAGGTAAAGATGCAAGATCTGAGGTCCCTGAAGGCGTGACAACTTTTGTTGAATCGGTTAGCAGAATGTAGGGTGCGTTAACCTGCGTGTAACGCACCGTTAATTATCTCAAATCAGAGTAATTGTGGCATAATGAGATTATTTAAGACTAAACAAATTATTACTCAATTCAGAATGAAAACTGATAGCCTATTTTATCAAATTTTCCTAAATTTTCCGGTCACTTTTTTTGAATTGCTGGGATTACCGCCTACAGAAACATAAAACTATCAATTCACCTCAAGAGAAGTAAAACAACTATCTTTCAGATTAGATGGCTTATTTTATCCCAATATTTCCTCTCCACAAAAACCATTTTATTTAGTGGAGGTACAATTTCAACCAGACTCAGACTTATACTACCGCATTTTTGCCGAATTATGTTTATTTATCCGACAATATAAACCTGTTTCACCTTGGGCTCATATCTTCCACCAGAACTTATGTACTAATTTTTTAGGAAAAATGTTCTTTATGGTTAATTCTCTATAATCTTTGTCTCCTAGAGGTTTAACATCAATTCTCTTACTCATTACTCCTTACTCCTTACTCATTACTCAACCCCAACCAGTAGCTTTTGCTAAAGGTGGAAGATCTGATTTGGGCGCTGGTGGTTATTTATCCTAGTCGTAGTATAGAGAAAAAGGTGAGAGGGCAATTTGATGATTTTCTTGCCCTGAATCGCGTCACAATTATCTATATCGATGAAAAACTGTAGGGTGCGTTAACTCAGATCTTGCATCTTTACCCAAAGTTACTGGTTGTGGTTGAGTTTTGAAGTCTTGAAGTCTTGAAGTAATGAGTAAGAGAATTAATGAGATCGCGCTTAAAAATTGATTCTCCCTTGTCGGCCAATTTCTGTACTTTTGTTCTGGTGCAAGATATGAGTTAACGCAGTGTAACGCACCGTTAATTATATCAAGATTTGGTATGAAATCCTATTCTTCTTCCCCTGGAAATTCTCCCTGGAAGGTACCCATTCTTTGAGGTTGACTAGGAATAGCAAGCATAATAGCATCAATAACTTTGCTGACAGTGATAATTTCTAAACCCAAATCATCGGCAAAAGATTGTCCCTTGGGCACTATAGCGCGTTTAAAACCAAGTTTAGCAGCTTCTTTGAGTCTTAACTCCATTTGAGAAACTAAACGCACTTGACCCCCTAAACCAACCTCTCCAATCAGAACAGTACGAGGGTCAACAATGCGATCGCGAAAAGAGGCAACTACAGCAATAGCAATACCCAAATCCGCCGCCGGTTCTTCTACCCCCAATCCTCCAGCAGAAGCCACATAGGAATCTAATTTAGATAGGGGAATACCCACTCTTTTTTCTAAAACTGCTAAAATCTGCAAAAGGCGATTATAATCTACTCCAGTAGTAGAACGACGTGGAGAACTATAACTAGTAGGACTAACTAAAGCTTGTAACTCCACCACAATTGGCCGGGTACCTTCACAGGCTACCACCGTAGAAGTTCCCGTTACACTTTCTTCTCGATTGCCTAAAAATAACTCAGAAGGATTGAGTACTTCTCGTAAACCCTGGTCTGCCATTTCAAATATACCAATTTCGTGGGTAGCACCGAAACGATTTTTAACAGACCGCAGGAGACGGTGAGAAGCATAGCGATCTCCCTCAAAATATAGTACCGTATCTACTAAATGTTCTAATACTCTCGGTCCGGCGATCGCACCTTCTTTCGTTACATGACCTACAATAAACAAAGTTATATTTTCCCTCTTAGCCACCTGCATCAAGGCAGAAGTACATTCTCTTACTTGTGCCACAGAACCAGGTGCCGAAGTCAAAGAAGCAAAATAGAGAGTTTGAATACTATCAATCACAGCTAATTGAGGTTTCAGAGACTCTAACTCCCGTAAAATCTCCTCTAAATCAGTTTCAGCCATCACATAGAGGTTAGGCTGAGAACTAGGTTTTTTATGCTTTTCATCCCCATTATTTCCGGTTTTGTTATCTGTTTCTGCTACTCCAACTCCCAGACGAGAGGCACGTAATTTAACCTGTTGTCCAGATTCTTCCGCAGAAACATAGAGAATTCTGGGTAACCTCAAAGCTAACTGATTAGCTGTTTGTAACAATAGAGTAGACTTACCAATTCCCGGATCTCCACCAATCAAAACCAAAGACCCCGGCACCACCCCTCCTCCTAAAACCCTGTCTAACTCAGCATAACCAGAAACGAACCTTTCTTGGGCTTGAGTAGTAATTTCACTAAAAAGTACTGACATTCTTGGTTGAGCTGGAGATACAGCTTTGCGAGAGTTACTGCCTGCGGTTTGCCATCCTCCTCGACTCACTACAGAATTATTAGTGTTAATGATTTGTTCTTCGAGACTACCATAAACATCACAATAGGGGCATTTACCGAACCACTGGGGAGATTCAGCACCGCATTCACTACAAACATAAACTGTACGATTTTTAGGCATAAACAAAAAGTTAACTGAATTTGATAAAATACAAATCTTAAAAAAATCCTTGATTTCTCTATTAGATAGCTTATATGCCTCTTAATAGAGAGAGAATAATAAAAAGATATTTTCGTCAAAAGCGACCTTTGATATCTAGTTAAAAGATCACCAAATGTTAAACAAGGAGTAGGAATTTTGGACACTTACAAAGAAAAAGTTTTAGTTGTTGATGATGAGGCGAGTATTCGCCGTATATTAGAAACTCGCTTATCAATGATTGGCTATGAAGTAGTCACTGCCGCAGATGGAGAAGAGGCTTTGGATGTTTTTCATAATACTTGTCCTGATTTAGTGGTTTTAGATGTGATGATGCCCAAACTTGACGGTTATGGTGTTTGTCAAGAACTACGCAAAGAATCAGACATTCCCATCATTATGTTAACCGCTTTAGGGGACGTAGCTGATCGCATTACCGGGTTAGAATTAGGTGCTGATGATTATGTAGTCAAACCCTTTTCTCCGAAAGAATTAGAAGCAAGAATTCGCTCAGTTTTGAGACGAGTTGATAAAGATGGTAACCCAGGTATCCCTAGTTCTGGAGTTTTACAAATAAGTTCAATTCGCATTGATACTAACAAAAGACAAGTTTACAAAGGAGATGAACGCATCCGTCTCACGGGTATGGAATTTAGCTTGTTAGAATTGTTAGTCAGTAAATCAGGAGAACCATTTTCTCGGTCAGAAATCCTCCAAGAAGTATGGGGATATACACCAGAACGTCATGTAGATACCCGAGTAGTTGATGTACATATATCTAGACTTAGAGCTAAGCTAGAAGATGATCCTAGTAACCCAGAATTAATTCTCACTGCTAGAGGGACTGGTTACCTATTTCAAAGAATAATGGAACCAGGAGAAGAATGATAGTTATTAAGTAGCATTTAAACATGGCTAAACCCGATCAAAATTATGTTCTGAGATCACTTCCCCTAATTGGGGGCAGTTTGGGTGGTATTTTACTCCTGCTTAACCGCTTAAGTAGTGTAGATAGTTTGAGTAACTCCCAGACTCGTTCTGATGTAGTTGGTATCATATTGAGCGCCTTACTAATTTTAGTGGGATTACTATGGCAACAAATTCAACCTCGTAATCCAGAGGCGGTAACCTTAATCGGTGAAGAAGGGTTTGAATTAGACTCTGATTTACCAGATACAGTTAAAACAGAATTAGCCTGGGCAACTCATCTAATCTTAACTAATACAGCAACCCGTTCTCTGGTGATTTATCATCAAAAAAAGGTATTGTTAAGAAGGGGCATTCTGGGGCCAAAAAATACTGTTACTCCAGGACCAATTATCAATCGCTGTCTAACTACACAAAAGCCAGTTTATCTAGTTTCTCTGAAACTCTACCCGGGAAGCATCGAATTTGATTATTTACCGGAGAATACCCAAGGAGTGATTTGTCAACCCTTAGGAGAGTCAGGAGTAATGATTCTCGGCGCCAACGCACCACGCAGCTATACTAAGCAAGATGAAAATTGGATCGCTGGTATTAGTGCCAAATTAGCAACAACTTTAGCTAGAGATGATTGAAATCTTAAATTCACAAATTAAACAGATAGAAACTCACGCAGTCAAGACTTATCCTGAAGAATGTTGCGGCTTACTTTTGGGAGAAAATACTCCTGAAAAAAAATTGGTTAAGCAAGTTTGGCCTACTGATAACAGTTGGGATAGTGAAATATATGCAGATATTCCAGCCTTTAGGGGAAAAAATGCTAGTAAGCGGAATCGTTTTAGTATTTCTTCATTAGATATATTAGAAGTCCAAAAACAAGCCAGAAGCAAAAATTGGAATATTATCGGTATTTATCATTCTCATCCCGATAGTCTGCCCATTCCCTCAGAATTTGATCGGGCGATCGCCCACCACTGTTATTCATATTTAATTATTTCTTTAGCATCAGCAGCAACTCTAGCTATTCGTAGTTGGCTGTTAGATGATCACAATCAATGGCTAGAAGAAAACATGATAATAACCACAGTAAAAAAACTATAATAGTATATTTGCAGATATTGCAATTAATAGAAAGGTGCAATGCTTAACCCTAACTTAGAAACGATTAAACTAACCAAAGACGAATACGAACGTTACTCTCGTCATATCATCTTGCCAGAAGTAGGTTTAGATGGCCAAAAACGCCTAAAAAGCGCTAGTGTTGTTTGTATTGGTACAGGGGGTTTAGGTTCTCCCCTAATCATGTACCTAGCAGCAGCAGGAATTGGCAGAATCGGAATTGTTGATTTTGATGTAGTGGATAGTTCTAATCTACAGCGTCAAATAATTCATGGAACTTCTTGGGTAGGAAAACCCAAAATCGAATCAGCAAAACAACGTATTCTAGAAATTAATCCTAGTTGTCAAGTAGATTTATACGAAACTCGTTTAACCTCAGAAAATGCCCTAGACATTCTCAAAGACTATGATGTGGTTATAGACGGAACTGATAATTTCCCTACCCGTTACTTGACTAATGATGCCTGTGTGTTGTTAAATAAACCTAATGTTTATGGTTCTATTTTCCGCTTTGAAGGACAAGCAACAGTTTTTAACTACCAAGATGGCCCCAATTATCGTGATTTATTCCCAGAACCACCACCACCAGGAATGGTCCCCTCCTGCGCCGAAGGTGGCGTTTTAGGGGTTCTTTGTGGGGTAATTGGCTCTATTCAAGCCACAGAAACAATAAAAGTTATTCTGGGTCTAGATAATACCCTCAGTGGCCGTTTATTACTCTACAATGCCTTAGATATGAGTTTTAGACAACTCAAACTCCGTCCTAACCCAGAACGTCCAGTAATTGAAAAACTAATTGATTACGAACAATTCTGTGGTATTCCTCAAGCTAAAGATGCAGAAGCTAAACAAAAACAAGACATGGAAGAAATTACTGTAAAACAACTAAAAGACTTAATTGATAGCGGCGCTAAAGATTTTGTGCTTGTAGATGTACGCAATCCTAATGAGTACGAAATCGCCAATATTCCTGGTTCTGTACTGATTCCTCTTTCAGAAATTGAACAGGGTCCCGGCATTGACAAGGTTAAAGATCTCGCTAATGGTCAAGATCTAATTGTACATTGTAAAATGGGCGGCCGTTCCGCTAAGGCTATATCTATGCTTAGTGAAGCTGGTGTAAAAGGTAAAAACCTAGTGGGAGGAATTAATGCTTGGAGTAAAGAAATAGACCCCAATGTACCTCAATACTAAAATTATAGCCGGAAAGCCCCCCTTTTTAAGGGGGGAAGGGGGGATCATAAATATAAATATGGTTAACCCTAACTACTTCTATAAATAAGCTTTTCTGTGAAAAAGAGCGATCGCATCAGATAAGATCCCCCTCAATCCCCCTTACCTAGGGGGACTTCTTTCATAAAACTAATTGTAATTCAGACAAGACTAAGGGCGATCGCATCAGATAAGATCCCCCTCAATCCCCCTTACCTAGGGGGAATTCTTTGATAACAATAATTGTAATTCAGACAAGACTAAGGGCGATCGCATCAGATAAGATCCCCCTCAATCCCCCTTACCTAGGGGGAATTCTTTGATAACAATAATTGTAATTCAGACAAGACTAAGGGCGATCGCATCAGATAAGATCCCCCTCTATCCCCCTTACCAAGGGGGACTTCTTTCATAAAACTAATTGTAATTCAGAGAAAACTAAGGGCGATCGCATCAGATAAGATCCCCCTCTATCCCCCTTACCCAGGGGGACTTCTTTCATAAAACTAATTGTAATTCAGAGAAAACTAAGGGCGATCGCATCAGATAAGATCCCCCTCTATCCCCCTTACCCAGGGGGACTTCTTTCATAAAACTAATTGTAATTCAGAGAAAACTAAGGGCGATCG
>NZ_JALKVM010000135.1:0-2732 GCF_057440575.1 Johannesbaptistia floridana | reverse complement strand
AATAGACTCTGTTCACATCTCGATGTGCGATTCGTTCCTGTTGAAGTAGGTTAAAACCCTTATAAGACAGGGCAAGGTAAATCAATAAGGAACCTTGAAACTGAAATTTCCATGAAGGTGACTGAATTCTATTGAGTGACAACACTATAAAAAATAGAAGAGAAATCTTAAAAGAGGAAGTCCTTCTCACTTAATGCTAGTGATAAAGCATAGAGCGCCCTACTTAGAAATGAATTAGGGAGACCCCCAACACGTGAACGTTGACGACGAACGGAGTTGAAGCGGGGCTAAAAACCTGAAAACAATAAAGTACAACCTTGCAATTGTTGATAGGGTGAGCATGTAATTCATAATCGAGCAGGACTGAGATTATCTCAAGGAAGTGAAACTCGTGGGTTAGGAAACAAATCATCGTATGAAGCATCGAAAGTGTGCAGTCGGGGGAGATATAGGTTGAATTCCCGGCGTTCTAAATACAGAGCATGGTTCAATATATTACTAAATTGTCGAGTTGAAGTAAAGCATTTATGTGAACCCGGTGTATAGATGAGACCTAAAGATTAAAAAATGGAAACTTCGGAACGAAGTAACTTGTATATATCTCTTAGATAGGTCGATTATTTAAGTAGGTTAGTCAGCCAGAAGGTGTATACAGGAGGGATGGAGTAAGAAGCAAATACCTAATCTGAAGTAACAGGTAATGCCGAAAAAGGGATGGGGTAATTCCCGGGATAAGCAGACGTACTCCGCAATTAGAACAGAATATACTCGTAAGTAGGAAAGGTAAATGACTAAAACAGTAAATGTGGTAAAGGAAGATAGTTGGAAATGGTCTGATGTCGAATGGCAAAAGGTACAAATAGCTGTTTTCCGCCTCCAAAAACGAATATACAAAGCTTCACGTTGTGGTGATGTTCGGAAAGTAAGACGACTCCAAAAAACACTGATGAGGTCTTGGTCGGCTAAGGTGTTAGCTGTCAGACAGGTAACGCAAGATAATCGAGGTAAGAAAACGGCGGGAGTGGATGGTGTTAAATCATTATCCCCAGAAGCACGTGTGAAACTCGTAGGTCAATTGAAGTTAACCGGAAAGGCAAAACCAACTCGAAGAGTATGGATACCAAAACCAGGAAAGACTGAAAAGAGACCATTAGGAATACCAGTAATGTATGATAGAGCACTCCAGGCATTGGTAAAATTAGCCCTAGAACCTGAATGGGAGGCTAAATTCGAGCCTTCTAGTTATGGGTTCAGACCGGGGAGGTCATGTCAAGATGCGATTAAACATATAAAACAAGCAGTAAAAGGAGCAGAGAAATTTGTTCTAGACGCTGATATAGCAAAGTGTTTTGATCGCATAAACCATAATGCCTTACTAGAAAAAGCCGGATATAACGGTTTGTTAAGGCAACAAACCAAAGCGTGGCTAAAATCTGGTGTATTGGACCAAAGGGTATTTTCTAAGACAGATATGGGAACTCCACAAGGCGGCACATTATCACCTTTATTAGCAAATATAGCTCTACATGGGTTAGAAATTATGTTAATGAAATATGCAGAAAATGCAAAAGGATGGAAATCGCCAAGAGGAGACCAACTAGGGAAAAGGGATAGAATTAAATCATTAACCTTTATTAGATATGCTGATGATTTTGTAGTAATACATAGAGACAAAGGCGTAGTCTTAGAATGCAAGGAATTAATATCCTCATGGTTACTTGATATTGGACTTGAATTAAAACCCGAAAAAACACGCCTCGCACATACGGTTAGACCGAGACTGAGCGAGGATGGACAAGCTGGATTCAATTTCTTAGGATTCAGAATTCAAGGATATGAGATGAGTAAGCATAAATGTGCTGAAAACACTAAAGGTGAACCACTCGGGTGGAGAGCACTCATTTGTCCAACCAAAGAGAAAATAGAGAATCATATGAGAGAAATCGAAAGAGTAATTAAAGCTCTTAAGAAAGCACCCCAAGAGGCTTTGATTGTGGAATTAAATCCTAAAATCAGAGGCTGGAGACAGTATTACAAATATAGTGATGCTAAAAACATGGGGATACTATCAAAATGTGATGCAATGCTATATGAAAAACTCAGAGGTTGGGCAGTATCAAAAGGTTCAAAACAGAACTTCTATAAAGAATACTGGAATAGACACAATGGAAGAAAGATATTTTCAACTGGAAGTAAGGATGACGCATTAAGACTGGAATCTTATAATCCAAAAGGTGAACACCATAGTAGTGTTGATTATATAAAAGTTAAAGGTGACAGAAGTCCTTATGATGGAGATTGGAAATATTGGTCTGTACGTATGGGACAATATCTTGAAGTGCCTAAAAGAGTTGCAGAACTCTTGAAGAAACAGAAAGGTAAGTGTTCGTGGTGTGGATTACATTTCAAAGATGGAGACGTAATGGAAGTGGACCATATAAAGCCAAAATCGAAAGGTGGAGGTAATAGAAAGGAAAACCTACAGTTACTACATGGATATTGCCATGATGAAAAAACTAGGGAAGATGCAAAACTAATGGTAGAAGAATCTATAGCAAAAACGGAAAAGCCATATGAAGAATATGCCAAGGAAGATGTATGGAACTAGGAAGCGCG
The DNA here is from genome assembly GCF_057440575.1 of Johannesbaptistia floridana. NCBI lineage: Bacteria > Bacillati > Cyanobacteriota > Cyanophyceae > Chroococcales > Cyanothrichaceae > Johannesbaptistia > Johannesbaptistia floridana. The sequence goes on along the minus strand of NZ_JALKVM010000135.1, from coordinate 116 downwards.
CAGTGTCAATAAGCGCATTCTAATTGAGTAGCCGTGTGCGGTGAAAGTCGCAAGCACGGTTTCGGAAGAGAGGCGTGGTATAGTAATATACCCACCGACTCAAACAACTTAATGAG
>NZ_JALKVM010000134.1:0-2761 GCF_057440575.1 Johannesbaptistia floridana | reverse complement strand
AAGGGGGGCTTTTCATGATAACTGTAAACATCTATTTGCGAGCTTGCTATACTTGGCACTTTTTTCAAAAGAAACCCAGCAGACTGTAGGGTGCGTTAATGAAATGTAACGCACCGTTAATTATTTTATAATTACATCTAATTCTTAGTATATTATTTTTATAGCAAAGAAAGAGTTGCTTAGAAGAAGAAGGAAAGCCAAACCCCTTGTCCTGTAAGCATTTACCTCCTGCCTCCTGCCTCCTGCCTTCTGCCTTCTGCTATAACATCACCAAAAATATCATGATTATCATTGGGTAAATTACCAGCATCAGTAGCTAGATTTCCTTGAAACTTCGGTGACTTCTCTAGAAAAACCACTTGGGTTGTTTCTACTGCACCAGATTGAGATTTCAAATCCTCCGTTACCATAAAAATAGCCCCTCCTTTCCCTAAACCGGGATTTATACCTTGACCAGCGATCGCCATATTGCCAATAAAACTAGTATCAACTAGCATTAAAACACCAGATTTAATAAAAATAGCACCTCCTAAGCCAGCGCCACCGCCACCGAAACCTACTCCCCCATCACCACCAGCGAAGCCTCCTCTCCCGGGAATTCCTGGCTGAATCATCAAGCCTCCATTACCTCCTAAACCACCACTACCACCACCACCGCCAAAGCCTCCATTACCTCCATCTCCGCCTTGACCACCATTACCACAAAAAACTAAGTCAACTTCAACCTCTACTTCCGGTTGTGTCTCTTCTTCTGTTGCTTCTGCCTCTGGTATCTCTGATACAGATGAATTGTCTTCTACCTCTTCTTGATTATTTCCAGATCCATAACTACCAGTATTTGCAGAACTATCACTACTGATGTTGCAAATATTCCCCCCATTACCACCATTACCAGCATTCCCAAAGCCACCAAATCCACCACCACCACCAAAACTAATATTACCTATAGTACCAATACCATCAACGGTACCAAAAGGACCAAACAAGCCAATACCACCATCGCCACCGTTACCACCGTTGCCACCATCGCCACCGTTATAACCACCGTTACCGCCGTTACCACCATTACCAGCATTACCAAAGCCACCGAAGCCACCACCACCAGCGAAGCTAATGGCACCAATCCCACTTACCCCAATACCATTTACTCCGGCTATGGCACCACGATTAGCTAAGTATTCGCCATTGTTAGTATGAATATTGAGTCTATCTAAATCAAGTTTTTTGGGGTCACTACCTCCAAAACTAATACCATTTATCCCCACAATTGCCCCTCTGTTTACATAATATTTACCCCCCTCTTGAGCGATCGCTTTTTTCTCTTCTCCTTCTCTCTCTTCTCCTTCTCTCTCTTCTCCTTCTCTCTCTTCTCCTTCTATCTCTTCTCCTTGACTGCTTCCTTCTCCACCAATTGCTTGATTATCCATAAATGTTACTTGGGCTAACTTTACTTTTCCTCCTTCCATTAGTAAACCTCCACCCATTCCAGCTCCCCCTCCTTTCCCATTTTGCCCTTGACTTCCCTTCGCTAGTCCGTCGATAATTGCTATATTTTTCAGGTTGACATTACCATTTTTGATCTGGAATACTCTGTGACGTTTATTCCCACTAATTACTGTATTTTCTTTTCCCTCTATTGTCATGTCTTTTGTTATTATTGGTAACTCTTCCTCTAAGACAATCGCTTTTTTAACCTTTGTTAAGTCTATTGTTACTTTTTCCTCGTCTGAGTTAGCTTGATTGATTGCCCAGCGTAGAGTGCCTTTTTGTTCTCCATCTATCTCTGTAGTTACATAAATTCTCTTTCCTAAGCTGTCGTTTACAGTTTCAGCTATGGCAACACTCTCTCCTCTCCAACATAGAAGGATGATTAAACCTGTCGCTATAATTGCTGCTAATTTTTTATATTTTTTCATCTTTCCGCCCTCATGGAGACTCTCGCTAAACCTCTCATCAGGTTAGCGATGAGAGGAAATGAGGGACATAATTTATGTTGCATAGTTATATCCATCCGCTTTGTGAATAGGTTTACAGTATTTGTGACTAATACCTTGAACTGTTTGGTTAGCAGTTTTAATGTTAAAACTACCTGTTTTTCTGACTGCTACTCTACCGACATAAGTTCCTATTTTCTTCCCTTTACTTACAACCGCTTTGACAATATCCCCTGTTTGAAATCCAAAGAATTGTTTTTGTCTTAATTTTGCCGAAGTTCGAGGAAAACCATATTTATCAACTCTAACCATTTGACGTACACCTCGACCCGTAGCTGTAATAATCAAAGGTTTATTAACTTCGATATTAATTTTAGTCGGTGTTGATTTGCCTACACAAGCAGCATCTAACCAATGAGTTTTAGGTAAATTTCGTTTAGTTCTATTGTATTTAGTTAAACCTCCTGAACCTGTTTCTAAATCTAAACCAAATGCTTTTAAACGATTAAATAATTCCCAACGAGTGGAATTAACAGCAGTAGCATCTTTCAGGGGTTGCTTACATTGTTTCAATATCTTATTTAAGATACTTGGCTTTTGAGAAAGAAAATCTTTAATGTCTTGATTCCCTTTTTGTTGATTACAGTCTCTACAGGCAATAGTTAAATTAGTGACACGATTTGACCCCTGTTTAGATTTTGGAACAATATGCTCTATTTCTAAAGGAACATTAGAAAGACCGCAATAAGCACATTTACGTTGCCATTTTTCTAATAAATATTCTCTGACTTCGTAATTAAATAATGTCCCTTGTTGGTATTCGACCC
>NZ_JALKVM010000133.1:0-20159 GCF_057440575.1 Johannesbaptistia floridana | reverse complement strand
TATGATTGGCTTGCGCCCCCTATGATTGGCTTGCGCCCCCTATGATTGGCTTGCGCCCCCTATGATTGGCTTGCGTCCCCTATGATTGGCTTGCGCCCCCTATGATTGGCTTGCACTACATCAATAACTTTGGGCAAAGATGCAACTAGAGAGTAATATCATGTCCGTTTAATTAGTTATGATAAAGTTCTACCTTCATACCTTCTTCTTTTCTTTCTGCCTCTCTTGCCTCACCTCATTTTTATTGTAAGTATTCACCCGAACTTGATATAATTCCTGATTGTGCTAAAAAATGTCAAAATAAGAAATGTAACGAATTCTCATTTTAAAACCATGCGTTTAATTTTAATGACAGGTAAAGGTGGCGTTGGTAAAACCTCAGTAGCTGCGGCTACTGGTTTACGTTGTGCTGAACTAGGTTATAAAACCCTAGTGCTAAGTACAGACCCTGCCCACTCTCTCGCTGATAGTTTTGAGCTAGAATTAGGACACGATGCCGTCAAAGTTCGCGAGAATCTCTGGGGCGCTGAATTAGACGCTCTACGAGAATTAGAAGGTAACTGGGGGGCTGTTAAAAGGTATATAACTCAAGTATTGCAAGCTCGGGGATTAGATGGAGTTCAAGCTGAAGAATTAGCCATCTTACCGGGTATGGATGAAATTTTTGGCCTCGTCAGAGTCAAGCGCCACTACGACGAAGGTAATTTTGATGTTTTAATTATCGATTCTGCACCTACAGGCACAGCTTTAAGATTATTGAGTATCCCCGAAGTGGGTGGATGGTATATGAGACGCTTCTACAAACCTTTACAAGGGATGTCAGTAGCTTTGAGACCGTTGGTAGAACCTCTATTTCGCCCTATTGCTGGTTTTTCTCTCCCAGATAAAGAGGTGATGGATGCACCTTATGAATTTTATCAACAGATAGAAGCTTTAGAAACTGTTCTCACCGATAATACTAAAACTTCGGTACGTCTAGTTACTAATCCCGAAAAAATGGTAATTAAAGAGTCTCTCCGCGCTCATGCTTATTTAAGTCTATACAATGTATCTACTGACTTAGTAATCGCTAATAGAATTATTCCTGAATCAGTTAATGATCCGTTTTTTTCTCGTTGGAAAGAGAATCAAAAGATTTATAAACAACAAATTTATGATGATTTTCATCCTCTACCAGTAAAAGAAGCTCCTCTGTTTTCTGAAGAGATGTGCGGTTTAGCAGCTTTGGAAAAGCTCAAAAATATACTCTATGCTGATGAAGATCCTAGTCAAGTTTATTACCAAGAAAACACAATAAAAGTGATTCAAAATCCAGATCATTATAGTTTAGAACTATATCTACCCGGAATTCCTAAAGAAAAAATTCAACTCAATAAAACTGGTGATGAACTTAATATTCGTATTGGTAATCATCGACGTAATCTAGTTTTACCTCAAGCTTTGGCGGCATTAAATCCCTCTGGCGCTAAAATGGAAGCTGATTATTTAAAAATTAGTTTCAGTAATCATTAGGCTTCTCCCGTTGTAGAGGTAGGGTGTGTTAGCGCTAAAAGCGCGTAACGCACCAGTTTATATTTGTACCCAATTAAACAGATTTGATAGAAACATAAGATAATTAACGGTGCGTTACACTTCGTTAACGCACCCTACAGATTAGAGGTAGTAACGCACCAGATTATGGAGAGAAAGCAGAAGGGAAATAGTGTTAGCGCCACAAGCGCGTAACGCACCAGTTTATATTTGTACCCAATTAAACAGATTTGATATAAACATAAGATAATTAACTCATATCAAAGCACCAGATTATGGAGAGAAAGCAGAAGGGAAATAGGAAAGTTTAAAACTGAAGATGATATGGTAGAATTCAAACAATTACTTATTCTGGGCGGCACTCAAGAATCAAGAGAATTAGCCGCTAAAGCTAGTCTTATCCCCAAACTTAGGGTAATTGTTTCTTTAGCTGGTAAAACTAGTCAACCTGTGACTGTCTCCCCAAATACTATCACTGGAGGTTTTGGCGGTGTCAATGGTTTAATTGCTTATTTACGTCAGCAAAAGATAGATTTTGTCATTGATGCAACCCATCCCTTCGCTGCACAAATATCTCAACAAGCGGCGATCGCCACTCAAGTAGTAGGGATTCCCAAAGCTATGTTGATTCGTTCACAATGGTCAAAAACTAATTTAGACCGTTGGATTGAAGTAGATAATATCTCCGATGCTGTGGCTATTCTTCCGCAAGTGGGAAAGCGTATCTTCTTAAGTATTGGACGTCAAGATATTCATCTATTCGCCTCTTTACAACACCTTTGGTTTCTGATGCGAATGATTGAACTTCCCGACTCGGAGATTGATATGCCACCAGGTAAAATTATTCAGCAACGAGGTCCTTTTACCATTGAAGCTGAAATAAACCAACTCCGAGAATATCATATTGATGCCATTGTGAGTAAAAATAGCGGTGGCAATGCCACTCAAGCTAAACTGATTGCGGCACAACAACTACAAATACCTATAGTTATGGTTAAACGTCCTCCTTTACCTGAAGGAGAGAAATTTACTGATATCGATTCTATTTTAATTTGGTTAAAAGCCTTGATTTTTTAGTTCACAAATGTAAAGATAATATTAATAAAGTTAACATTTTGTTACACAACTCACAGTCAAATGGGACTACCAACACAAAAGCAACTGATCAGTTTTATTAATAAGGAGTTAGATATATCTCCAGACTCATTAGCGATGGCAGTAAAGCAAACGGAAATTTCTTTTGGTTCTTTACCTATGATTTTATGGCAATACGGTTTAATTAACCTAAAACAGTTAGAGCGCATTTTCGCTTGGATAGAGAGTTGTTAATCTGACGGGGTGACAAGAAGATTGAAGAAATGCGCGAATTAAATATCTATTATTCATGCAATCATTAAAAATAGTCAAGCTAAAAATTGATTCTTTATTCTTCATTCTCGGTTACCTCACCTCTTCTGAGATCTTGCATCTTTACCCAAAGTTACTGGTTGTGGTTGAGTAATGAGTTTTGAAGCTTATACTTCAAAAACTATTATATCAGTAGAGATGAAATAGTTTTTACAGGTATAAAAAGTGTTCACCAGGATTAGTGACAAATGAATAAAGTATCAATAATTATTCCGAGTCTCAATGAAGAGGCGTATATAGGAAAAACATTAAATCAGCTTCTTTGTTTACAACCTAAACCTCATGAAATTATCATTGTTGATGGAGGTAGCTTAGATAAAACAGTGAATATAGCTCAATCCTATCCGGTAAAACTAATAGTTAGTACACAAGCAGGCAGAGGTAGACAAATGAATCAAGGGGCAGAGATAGCCTCTGGTGATATTCTTTGTTTTGTACACGCTGATACCAGTATACCCAATGATGCTGTGGAGTTAATCCAGAAAATTTGTGAAGATGTTGATATTGCCGCAGGAGGTTTTATCTCGATTATGTGTGGAGAAAACCAAACTCGTTGGAGTGTTTCTCTACATAACTATTTAAAAACTTACTATGCCCCTTTGATTTTTCGTCCTTATCAATTTTTCGCTAAAGGATTACGTCTACTATTTGGCGATCAAGTAATTTTTTGTCGCCGGGAGGATTTTTGGCAGTGTGGAGGCTTTGATACTAGTCTAACTATTATGGAGGATGCCGAATTATGTTTGAGGATAAATCAATTAGGTAAGATTTATTTAGTTAATCGTATTGTCCAATCTTCAGATCGCCGCGTTGCTAAATGGGGAGTGATTAAAGCAACTTTTATCTATCTCTATGTGGGTATACTTTGGGGTTTAGGAGTCAATCATTCTCGTTTAAATTGGATTTATCCTCATATTAGATAAGTAATGTTACTAAAAAATAGAATTAATTTAGAATTAATTGTTAATTTGAGGTGTCAGCCTGACACCTCAAACCACCAAACCTAATTGGTTGTAGGAGTTGCTGATTGACCTATTCGTGGTTCTGTTCCTGCTAAAATGCGCTCAATATTAGTTTTATGGCGAATAACTACGTATAAACCCGCTAAAACGCCAAATAAGAGATACGGCAGGGGTTGATTTAAGATTAACATTGATATAGTGACGGCGATCGCCCCACTTATTGAACTTAGAGATACTATCCGAGATACCCCTAATACTAGCAAAAATGTACTTAACGATAACAAAGCTACTAGGGGATTTACCACAAACATTACTCCTAAACCCACAGCCACTGATTTCCCCCCACTAAATTTCAGCCATATAGACTTACTATGACCGAGAATTGCTGCTAAAGCTGTAAGTATGATTAACCAAGGTTGCCAACTTTCTGGTAAGGAGGGGATAAGTTGCCTGGCATATATCACCTTTACTAAACTCACTACAATTATGCCTTTGAGTAAGTCGATAATTAGTACAAATAAAGCTGGTATTTTTCCTACATTTCTTAGTACGTTTGTAGCCCCAGTCGAACCTGAGCCATATTCGCGAATATCGATATTTTTAAGATATTTAGCTATTAAATATCCTGTGGGAATTGACCCACTCAAATACCCTAACAAGATTAAACCAAAACCATATAACCCTGCTGTAGTCATAATTAGAGTCATCCTAGTAAATATAGTTAGATGTTGCCTGTGGTTCAGGGGCAAAAGCGAGCCACAAGGGAAATTGTAACAGAGAGAGGTTTACTTGTTCTTCCATTTCGTCAATAATAATAAAAGGTAACTCTCTATCATCTATTATGCGTTCTGCTTTTTGAGTTACAGCGTCGGGACTTTCAAACAAAATCAGACCCCGATTCGGACCGAAATCACTTCTAGATATTCCTAGACAATCTTGTAACCCTCGACGCCATTCTCCGAGTCTTTCTGGGGTATCTGCTAATACTAAAGTTCTCAGGCGATCGCCATGTAGTTGATACAATATAGAAATAGCTGCTGAAGCCACTAAAATATTTTGTAACCGAGACCCCATCGAACGCATTGCGCCTCTTTTTCCTTGGGTTGTGAACCAATTTTCTACTCTTTCGGCGTGGATTGGTTCAAAAGTGCGCCTTAATTGCCATGGTGGTCCATAATAATCTGGTCTTGTTCTATATTGCTCTATTATTTTTCTAATTTTTTGTTTTTCTTGTTGAGAAATCTGTTGAGTTAAATTTGGTTCTTCCCATTCAGATTCTGTTAATTCCAGAGAATCTTTACTAGTTTCCCAGGTATCACCTCTAGATAATTCTAATTGTTCAGCCGCTGCCGCTAAATCTTGTAAGCTTCCTACTAAATAATCTTTGAATCCCTGTACTCTAATCGCTAACTCTTGAGACACACCAGCAAAATTAGTCCGCATTTCCTGCTGAATTCTTTCCCGACGACGTTCTAATTCTTCGATAGAAATCAACAATGATTGCTTTTTCTGTTCTAATTCTGCTAATCCTGCGGTAATTAGGGAATTAATTTTTTCATTTAATTCTCTAATTTGTGCAGTTTTTTCTGCCTTTAGCTGACTAATCTCTGTTTCCAGCTGAGTTTTTTCTGTTTGTAGATTTTTAAAAGTAGCTTGTAATTCTGCGATTTTTTCTGCTTCAGTTTCTAAGGTTGTGGAAGTTGATACTGATTCAGGGTTTTCTTCTCCACTCACAGGTATTTGAGTAGTTAATTCCTCTAAAGAGTTAATCGAATTTTCTGGAGGTACTAAGGGTATTAATTCTTCTTCACCCTGGTTGGTTGGGTTTTCTGGATATTCTTCTGGTATTGATTCTTCTTCACCCTGATTGCTTGGGTTTTCTGGATATTCTTCTGGTATTGATTCTTCTTCACCCTGGTTAGCTGAAGTTTCCATAGATTCTTGAGGGTTAAATTTTTCTTCTTTGGGGAATTCTTCTGAATTCATAAATTATCCTATATAAATTATTTCTAGCTACAGTGTTTCTCTAGACACTCTTGGAGAGTTTTACTATCAAACAACATTGGTAAGAAGTGAATACTCTTAACTTCTCGAAAGTAAAACAAAATGGGTACTTGGGTCCAGAAAATACGCCAATTTTGCCAATCGGAGTAGGGAAATTCTCTGATTAACGTTTGAGAACGATAAACTTCTAAACTTGTTGGTGTAAATTTTAATCTAATTATTGCTGTTTGGACAACTAAAAATAATCCAAACACCCCTACTACTATACCTAACCATAGTTGCCAAAATCCCAAGGCTATGCCTAACACAACTATAGCGATGGATAGGTTATAGTTAGGGGTGAGTTCCACACTTTCTTCTTGTGATATAGGAGTGGTATTCATAATCTCTTGACTCCAGTTTATATTTTTTTAATATTTATCTATTCTATCCTAAATGCAAAAAGAGAACTCTCCCTAGGGAAGGGAAAATTTTACTAGATTTTTGGGTAAAGTATTAATATTTAGGCAAAGAATCAGCCTTAACTCTGGTAATTGCCTCGGTATTTTCTTTCTCTAGTTCGATTTTTCCTTGGATGTGAGAGACTAAATAGGACCATTGTATTTCTGATAATTCTGACACGGGAGATATTTGTAAACTTTCGTCTACTTCTAACTCTCCTGAGAATAATAAGTCCATCACTAACCCCGATAACATCAAGTTAACTTCTTCTCCGTTGACACCATCGGTAACAATCAAAAGAGTTGTGGGTTTTTCTAGGGTATAAGGCGCAATTTTTTGGATCATTTTGATAAATTGTTCCTGTAAACTTGCTTCTGGTTGAGACCAATCTGGAAATACCAGTAAGTTTAATTCTTTTAGATTTAAGTCAGCTAAGGTTGTAGCAATTAAAGCGTTTTTGACTATTTCTGCCATTTTTCCCCAAGAAAATTCCTTAGCTTTTTCTAAGCCTGAAGTAATCAAGCGCTGACGTACAGAGGGTTTTTGTACCTCACACAAGGCTTCTACAAAACCGTTTACATCTGTAGGATGAACATAAATCACTGCTTCTCCTCCCACTTCTGGTATGGAAGCAATAGGAGTTGTAATCACAGGAGTTCCACAAGACATCGCTTCTAAAACTGGTAAACCAAAACCTTCGTAAATGGAGGGATAAACTAAAGCAACGGCGCTGGCATAGGCTAGTCTCAATTCTGCATCAGATAGTGTCAGAGAATGGACTACTATTCCTGAACATAATTCTCTTAATTCTTCTGGTAAAAAGCCTGTTGGATAGGTACAAACTACTTCAAATCCTTCTTTTGTAGGTAATTTACCCACTGCCTCGAAGAATACTTCAGCATTTTTATAACCTCTAATACTGGTGATGAGAAAATAGGGTTTAGCAATACCATATTTAGTTTTAAATTCTTGAATTTCCTCTTTGGTTGCTGGTTGGAATAGTTCTGATACACCACAATGGGCTACAGTGATGCTTTTATCATCTATTTCTGGGAAGAATTTAACTAAATCCCGGGCCGTGTTTTCTGAAATTGTAATGTAAGCGCTGGCCTGTCTAATGGCATCGTGTTTTCTCTGCCACATCGATTGAGACAGATTAGCAGCCCCTACTACCTCTGGAATCATATCGTAACTCATAAATACTGAAGGGGTAGAAGTAGGATTTGTATGGTAACTAGATATAAATAAGTCTGCCTCTTCTAAATCACAGATTTTTTGCAACATTGTACAATCTTCTTTTAAGTTCTCTGGGTTATGAGGAGGTATAGTTAAATAACTTATTCCTGGTATGACGGGAGTTGTGTTTCCTCTATCTAATACTAATAAGTGATTACCAAAGTCTGTCTTTGACCATTCTGTTAATAAAGAACTCCAGATTTTTTGAATTTCTATATTACTTTGATTACTAAATTCTCCATCTATGATAAATCGACATGATTTTGGTATTTTTTCCCTTGATAGTATTTGTTGTTTTAATTTTTGTATTTTTATTTCGCTTTCTCTAAAATCACTTTCAGATTTATAATTTTGCCAACTATTTTCACTCGTTTGATATGGTTGAGGGATTGATTTTATTATCTTACAATTTAACCTATCTAATGAACTATTTATTATTTCTAAATAATTCTGGGGATTTTTAATTAATTCTTCATATTCAATAATTATGTCTGCAAACTTGTCTGCCCAAAAATTACTTAATTCATTTAGTAAATATAATTTTTCGTAGTCATTTAATTTTGTAGTATCTTGCCAGGATATAACTTTTTCATATTTTAATGATTCTAGATCATAATCAAGATTATATAGGTCACCAAATTTATATTGTTTTTCTCTTAGATAAGTCTTTACATAGGAGGCATATATATCTCTTGAATTACGTCTGAGATTTACTATCAATGCTTGAGGATAATTTTTTTTCAACCAAGGTAATTTAAAATCGACGCGATTAAATTGCAATATTTTCAGCTTTTCTGGAAAACTAGTTAGGAGAAAATCAAGATATTCTTTTAGTTCAAAATAGCTATCTTCTTGATTTATAACTAAATTAGATTGGTTAGCTACTTGGGAATAAAGTTTTTCTAAGATGGTTTGGTTTAAAGCTTCATAATTTTGAAAGTTTTCAAAGTGGTCATATTTTTCAGAAATGCTTTTTTTTGTTTCTTCTGAAATGTTCATAAAATCAAATAGTTGGTGGTGAAGTGGTTCATAAAAACCCATACTATTCTCAAGACATGATAAAACTTTGTAGAGATAAGTAGAACCTGTTCTAAATCTCGCTGTAATAAAAATACAGTTTTTAGTTTTTACTTGTTTACCTTGTTGCCAAGTCTCAACTTGACTATTTATTTTTTGTTCTAGGCTTACCATATTTTATCTACCCTTATTTCTCTAATTTTATCTCTAATAGACTGGTAATGACTCAGCTTTAACTTTAGTAATTGTCTCTATATTTTCTGAATCTAACTGAATTCTTCCTTGGATGTGGGAGACTAAATAGGACCATTGTATTTCTGATAATCCTGACACAGGAGATATTTGTAAACTTTCGTCTACTTCTAACTCTCCTGAGAATAATAAGTCCATCACTAACCCCGATAACATCAAGTTAACTTCTTCTCCGTTGACACCATCGGTAACAATCAAAAGAGTTGTGGGTTTTTCTAGGGTATAAGGCGCAATTTTTTGGATCATTTTGATAAATTGTTCCTGTAAACTTGCTTCTGGTTGAGACCAATCTGGAAATACCAGTAAGTTTAATTCTTTTAGATTTAAGTCAGCTAAGGTTGTAGCAATTAAAGCGTTTTTGACTATTTCTGCCATTTTTCCCCAAGAAAATTCCTTAGCTTTTTCTAAGCCTGAAGTAATCAAGCGCTGACGTACAGAGGGTTTTTGTACCTCACACAAGGCTTCTACAAAACCGTTTACATCTGTAGGATGAACATAAATCACTGCTTCTCCTCCCACTTCTGGTATGGAAGCAATAGGAGTTGTAATCACAGGAGTTCCACAAGACATCGCTTCTAAAACTGGTAAACCAAAACCTTCGTAAATCGAGGGATAAACTAAAGCTACGGCGCCTGCATAAGCTAGTCTCAATTCTGCATCAGATAGTCTCAAACAATGGACTACTATTCCTGAACATAATTTTCTGAATTCTTCTGGTAAAAAGCCTTTGGGAGAGGTGCAAACTATTTCAAATCCTTCTTTTGTGGGTAATTTACCCACAGCCTCGAAGAAGACTTCAGCATTTTTATAACCTCCAATACTGGTGATGAGAAAATAGGGTTTAGCAATACCGTATTTAGTTTTAAATTCTTGAATTTCCTCTCGGGTTGCTGGTTGGAATAGTTCTGATACTCCACAATGGGCTACAGTAATGTTCTCTTCACCTATTTCTGGGAAGAATTTAACTAAATCTCGGGCCGTGTTTTCTGAAATAGTAATGTAAGCGCTGGCATGTTTAATGGCATCGTGTTTTTCCTGCCACATTGATTGAGACAAATCAGCTCCGACTACTTCTGGAATCATATCGTAACCCATGAAGACTGAAGGGGTAGAGGTAGGAGTTGTATAGTAACTAGATATAAATAAGTCTATCTCTTCCACATCGCAGATTTGCTGAAGCATCGTGCGTTCTTCTGTTAATTTCTCTGGGTTATGGGGTGGGATAGTTCGATAACGTATACCTGGTATGGCGGGAGTTGTTTTTGCCCTATCTAAGACTAATAAATGTCTATTGCCAAACTCTGTATTTGCCCATTCTCTGAGTAAGCTTTCCCAAACCCTAGCAATTCCTGTGGCATATTTTTGAAAGAATACTCCATCTATAGCAATTTTTGGTACTTTTTTCTTTGGTTGATTGTATACTTGCTTTCTTTGAGACTCTGAGATAAATTGCCAATTGTTAGTATCTTTGTCTTTAACTAATATTGGTTTTACTCCACAGACTGAGGCTTTGTCTACCATGGTTGAATCATTAACCCAGGATAAGTAGAGGCGTAACAAACTGGGAAATTTTTGTTCTTGTTGTAATTTTTGCCATTGAGACAAAGCTTCTTCATAACCATAATATTTTTCTTTGAATTCTAATTGTTCTGGTTTTATATAAGCAAAGTGTTGAAATACTAAATTTTTTGCTTCTGTTTCGTAGTGTAAAAATGGGTTAATCTTGCCTAAATCGACGATTTTCCCACTATCTAATTGTTTCCCTAGTGTAGGTGGTTCGTGGGCTAACCATTTAAATCCTGGGATAAAACGCCAGGTTCGTAACCAATCTTGTAGGGGGTTTTGGGTATAACAATAGCGACTACTAATTACTAATTCTTCTCCCACAAAATACCAACACCAGTAGTAAGCGGCAGTTTTTTCTGGATGATTTAAAAACAAATTTTTAGTAGCATTTATTTGTGCTTCTGTCCAAAATTCATCTACATCTATCTGCCACAATAAACAGTGGGTTTTTATGTTTGGTATAGGCGCATTGACCATTTCTAGTTTGCCTTCCCAAAATTCTCCTGGTGGCTTCCGGTAAATAGTTACATTTTCTGGATATTCTTCAGCTAGTTTATCTAAGTATTCTGAAGTTCCATCAATACTGCGTCCTTGGTTATGGATATCATCTGTTACTTTTCCTCCTCTCGCTAGAGACCAGGCTGTATCGTGTTTTAACTCTGCTACTCCTTCTACTATATGCCAATGCCAAGGGAATGGTAAGTTACGTAAAACTTCTATATGGTAACGGATGAATGGCTCGCCATTTAACACTATGGTAAAAAAGTTAATTGGTAAACTTGGGAAGGCAATATAGTTAGCGTAGTAGGCATCTGAATCTGTAACTAATTCTCCTATTTCTCCTTGGTTATTGATAGCATGACATTCGTACCCATTACTAATTAATATGTCGAAGGTTTCTTTTGCTGTTTTATTCAAACCCTCTAACATGTTTTTTGACACTTCAAACTGAATATAACCTATTTTTTGATTCTTCAAGAGATTTTCACAGCCTTTGAATACATAACTCTCGGCGCCTTCTACATCTACTTTCAAGAAGTCAATTGCTTCTATACCTTGTTGTTGGCAAAAATCATCCAGGGAAATTGCTTCTACTGTTTCAGTAGCAACGATTGGGGGAGCATCTAGAGGATTTCCCTGTCTATCTTTCATCACTGGTTTACCGAGACTATTCCAAGCGGCATAATCATCTGGAAACTTATTTAATTCTAGAGTTGTGTTTTCTGAATAAACTGCTTTTTGAAAGACTGATATATTTTTAATGTCGTATTGTTCTATCTTATCTACTATCTGTTGAAAAATATTGCGAGTAGGTTCAAAGGCATAGACATGGCCAAAATAACCTACTAGTTGGCTCAAGATTAGGCTATAATCCCCTTGATTGGCACCAACATCAAAAACTGTCATTCTCGGCGTAATTAGTTTTTGTATTAATATTTTTTCCGATAACTCTTGTTTAGCTACTATATTTCCTAATACATTTTGAATATTCTCTTTGCCTGGAGTGATTTTTTTAAAAATAGAGTAACCATTTCTTAAATTAAAATTTGCTTCTAATAATTGGTATTGATTATCTTTTAATAAAATTCTATGATTATGATAGTTTTTAAAAGTATTAATATCATCTAGAAGAATAAAAGTGGCTCCATAAACTTCATCTAATTCCGCAGCGCCTGTAAACTCTGAACCGTCTATTAAAACCACATCAAAAGTCTCAATTCCATTTTCATTTTTTATTTGTTGAATACCATTGACTGACATGTTGTTGGTTGAATTTATGAAATATTCATTGTCTTGTTTTAACCAATCTAAGACTGTTTCAAGAGTGTAAGACTTTAAGTCGCTATTGTATCTATAATAAAAATCTCTAACTTCATTTTCTGTGGCGTATTTTTCTACAGGTACAGATGATACGTTATAACATTTAACAAATCCCTCGTTTTGATAAGTTTTCTGAAGTTCTTCAAAACGGACCTTAGAAATTTCCATGCAATACAGAGTCGGTTTATGGGGATTCTGCTTCATTCCTTTGACAAAAGCTTCTGTACTTCCTCCCCCTGAGGATGAACCAATTTCTAGCACTGTTTTAATTGGCTCTTTTTCTGTAATTAGCTTAATAGCCTCGTATAGTGCATCGTTTTTAATTTCTGGACTAATTAACTGATCTCGTTTGGAAGTAGACATGGTGGTAAAAGCGCTTATTTTGTCTTTATACAATTATATCAAAAGTACTATTTACTCTAAAAAATATTTATAGCGTTTTTTCGTCTGCTGAGAAAGCTTAACGGAATAAGATATTTTTTGGTGAGAAAACAGAATCGCACATCGCCTCCAAATATGAGTTTAAATTATCTTAATAGTATTTGGAGAATTTTTCAGTGTTTATCGCGGGAATCGATGAAGTAGGCAGAGGATGTTGGTTTGGTCCAGTTGTGGCGGCGGCGGTAGTTATAGATAAACCAGGATTGTTATCTACACTGGAGGAATTGGGGGTTAAAGATAGTAAAAAACTATCCCCTAAAAAACGCTTGAAACTAGCTATGGAAATTAAGCGATTAAGCGAGGCTTTTAATATTGGTTACGCTACAGTGGCTGAAATAGATAAGCTTAATATTCTGCAAGCGTCTTTATTAGCCATGAAAAGGGCGGTACTTAAATTACCAAGACAACCAGAACTATGTTTAGTTGATGGAATGTATCCTATTCCTGGTTTAAATATAGCCCAAAAAAACTTGGTAAAAGGCGATGAAACTTCAATCATAATCGCCTCAGCTAGTATTCTTGCTAAAGTTTGGCGAGACGAACTAATTATCCGTTGGTCATCCCGTTATCCTGAGTATGATTTAGCTAATAACAAGGGGTATGGTACTATTAAACACCGTTTAGCTTTAGCTAAATATGGCCCCTCTTCTCAGCATCGCCTTTCTTTTCGTCCTTGTGGAGAGGCGAAAAAATCTTAACAGTTTTCTGTTTTTAAATTTGCCTTGACAATTTTTGACTTTTCTGATTCTGAAGAATCTGTTAAGCGTGACCATTGGTAATAGTCTTGGACTAAATGATTAACTATTTTATTTTTTATTCGTAGAAGTACACTTTTAAGTAGACGATTCCCCGCGCTTTCTAACACTGGTTTTGGTGTTAGCCATAATGGCGGTGGTAACTCTACTTTTACCTCTAAGTCAGCTTTCCCTGTTAAGTAAGTTCCTACTTTTGTTGAGTAGGGGGCTAATTGTCCGGTAACATATAAAACAAACCGCTGATTAATATATTCTATACCTCGGATTTCACATGATTCCGATTCTAAATTAATTTTACCCTTAGCGTTTGCAGACACCTTTAACACTACCGTAGGCTGAAAATGATAGATTCCCATAAAGTCCAAAGACCGCATTTTTACCCGAAACCTTTCTTCTGACAGTTGTTCTGTTAAATCGGCATTGGCGATCGCCCCTACTAATCTTTGGGGCTGTCTTAAGTAGTGTTTTATTGGTATTTCCGCTTCTTCTACTTTTATATCTACCGATTCTGTTGCCGTAAATTTTATTTCCATACTATTCGGTTTTGGTTACTTCTTACTTAATTTTACTTTACATTTCTTAAAACTGCTTAGTCTTAAGAGATAATTGTTTAGATTAAATGGTTTTATCCCCCTAATTAACCAATTGATGACAAAACTTTACACAAAATGACTATTACTATCGCCCATTTAGGACCACAAGGAACATACACAGAAACAGCAACTCTGGGTTACCAGAAATGGCTACAGGAGAAAAATCCAGAGGAGGAATATATACTATGTTCCTACCCCAATATTTGGCAAACTCTAAAAGCAATAATCGAAGGAGAAGCTAAACTAGCAGTAGTACCAGTAGAAAATTCAATCCAAGGAAGTGTAGCCATTACCCTAGATAGTTTGTGGGAATTGGATAAATTACAAATACAGCAGGCGCTAATTTTACCCATAACTCATACCCTAGTATCCCATAGCGGTAGTTTAGATAAACTTAAAAAAGTTTATTCTCATCCCCAAGCTTTGGGACAATGTCAACACTGGTTATTACAATATTTACCCTCAGTAGAGTTAATTCACACTAATTCCACCACGGAAGCGCTAAAATTTCTGGGAGAGGAAACCAATGCAGGGGCGATCGCCTCTCAAAGAGCTGCATCATTATATAATGTACCTATACTAGCCAGTAATATCAATGATTATCCAGAAAACTGTACTCGTTTTTGGGTAGTAGGTTTAGAATCGAATCACCAAGGAAGTCATCTATCTCTAGCCTTTACTGTACCTGCGAACATCCCCGGAAGTTTAGTTAAACCTCTATCCTGTTTAGCCAAGCGAGAAATCAATATGAGTAGAATTGAATCTCGTCCTACTAAGCGATTTTTGGGGGAATACTTATTTTTCATGGATTTAGAGGGAGGTTTTCAACAATTAGAAATTCAATCTGCTTTAGAAGAACTACAAGGCCACATCGGATTATTAAAAATTTTTGGTAATTACGATGTTTTATCCCTACCATTAAGTTAAATTATTGAGGAGTCATTATTGAGAGTATGTTGGTTTCAATGAAACGCCGGAATTTAATACTATCGGCGTTCCGTACATTTTTAGTTATTTCCCCTAAACGAATAAAATTATAACTTGCATACACGGCCAATTTGATGTTCAATGATTGGCTCAACGTAGAAACGATTACCTAGCTTTCCTTTTGCCAGCTCAATGGTTTCTGAATCTGCTTCAACTGTCATTCGACGTGGATTATGTCCCACGACTTTTACCCCTTCTACTTGGGCCAAATTCATTTGCCAATTGTTATCAATTTTGCTTCTATATTCTCGCTTAGGGGAAATGATATATCTCGTTACATGAGCTATATTTGAGTACATTTGTCTACCTTCCGTGATTATCCTAAAAGTGTTTCCATAGACATATTATATCTGAGGAAATTGCTTCCGAGACAAAACAAACATTAGGCATTAGTATCAATGAGGAGAAAGTTTTATACTCTTTTTTGATATAATTACCTTTATTTTTAAGCAAAAAAAGGAGAAAAAGATGGCGCGTTATGTTATGGCTAATCGCCGTGCCGGAAAGTTTTCTGATAGTGAAAAAATCTCTTCGAGATCAGCAATAGCCAATGTTATGTCTAGTTTATTCCTGTCAGGAGCTGATGTCATTTCTGAAAATCAACCAATAGATAAAACATCTCGTAAGATAGTTTTATTTGAAGCTGACCCTTCAGAAATAAAAGCTAAGATGAATCAAATTCCAGAAGATGTGATTGTCGAACCAGAAATAATCCATTACTTTGACACCTACCGACCCATGGATTTTTTAGATATTTCACGTCAGCCATCTCCTCCTTTGGCCCAAGAAACATCAGACAATACAACTATCTTTTCTGTGGAAGTAAAAGCTGGTTCTCTATTACTGCCAAATGCAGAAGTCATTTTATTGCTTCGTTTTGCTGGCATTGATCAAGAAGTAAAAGCGAAGACAAATTCTAGTGGACAAGCTACTTTTAATTTTCCTAGTCATTGGTCAGTGTCAGCCCTAATTGTTCTTCCCCGAGGAGATTATTGGCCGATGGTGCAACGAGGACCCAGCAACCCTGCGACCATTGATTGTCCTCCTTTGTCAACAGCCAATGATTCTTTGGGTTGGTGGCACAATACACTGGGTATTGATACTCTTGATTTGAATTTAGGAAGTGGAATCAAAGTTGGTGTTATAGATAGTGGTGTTGGACGTCATCCTTTTTTAGAGCATGTAACAAGTATAGGTGCATTCATTGATGGTACTTTTGATCCTTATGGAGGACAAGATGTAGGTAATCATGGATCTCATGTGTGCGGTATTATTGGAAGCAGACCATCAAGTGCTAATTCATTTGCAGGTGTTGCTCCAGGAGTTGAACTATTTTCAGCAAGGGTTTTTCCTGTGGATAGAGGTGCTAATCAAGGAGATATTGCTGATGCAATCATATCGTTATCTAGTGAATATGAAGTAGATTTAATCAATATGAGTTTAGGAGCGATTACTGCTTCTGAAATTGAGTTAGATGCTATCAAAGAAGCTTTTGAGATAGGAACCCTTTGTATTTGTGCTTCGGGCAATTCCAATGGTCCTGTTGAATTTCCCGCAGCTTTTGATGAAACAGTTGCTGTATCTGCTATTGGCTTACTTGGATGGGGACCACTTGGTTCTATTCCCTCAACTCGTCTTCCCTTAGAAAGAAACAGATTTGGTAGTGATAATTTATATCATGCTAATTTTAGTTGTTTTGGCTCACAAATCACTTGTACCGCCCCTGGTGTAGGAATTATTTCTACTGTTCCTGTCAGCGACGGTTTATCCCAGCCTTACGCATCCTTGGATGGAACATCAATGTCTAGTCCTTCTGCTTGTGGAGCTTTGGCTGTTGCCCTATCTCGTTCATCTATTTATCCGTCATTACCACGAAACATTAGTCGTTCTCGAATGGCTTTGAAAATATTGAGACAAATTTGTCAGTCCATAGATTTAGCAATGGAATACGAAGGTCGTGGAATTCCTAAATTAACCTCAGTATAATTTTTTAGGAAGTAAGCCAGATTTTAAAACAGTTTCCGAACAAATTTTCTTCTTGATCAAATAATCTAAAATTCACCATGAAAAATCTAATTGAAAAACTACCCCTAACAGAATTACATATACACATAGAAGGCTCTCTTGAACCAGAGTTAATGTTTAAACTAGCCGAGAGAAATAAGCTGAAATTACCATATCAATCAATAGAACAACTAAAATCAGCTTATCAATTTGTCGATCTCGAATCTTTCCTACAAATTTATTACGCAGGAGCACAAGTTTTAGTAACAGAAGAAGATTTCTATGATTTAACTATCGCCTATCTCAAAAAATCAGCTAGTCAAAATATTCGCCATGTAGAAATCTTCTTTGATCCTCAAACTCACACCTCCCGAGGGATTCCTTGGGAAGTCTTTTTTTCTGGCATTAAACAAGCCTTAGAAGAGGCGAAAACAGAGTTTAACCTGTCTAGCCATATAATCCTTTGTTTTCTGCGTCATCTTAGTGCTGAAGACGCGATGACCACATTAAATCAAGCCCTTCCCTATCGAGATGAAATCATTGGGGTAGGTTTAGACTCCTCAGAAAAGAATAATCCTCCCCATAAATTCCAACAAGTTTTTGATAAAGCTAGATCTGAGGGTTTTTTAACTGTAGCCCATGCGGGAGAAGAAGGCCCACCTAGCTATATTTGGGAGGCTATTGAACTTCTCCAAGTACAAAGAATTGATCACGGTGTCAGAAGTATAGAAGATCCTCGCTTGATTGATTATTTAAGAGAAAAACAAATTCCTTTGACGGTTTGTCCCCTATCTAATTTGAAATTAGGAGTTTTCCCCTCTTTAGAGAATCATAACCTTAAACAACTTCTAGACTTGGGCTTGTGTGTCACTATCAATTCCGATGATCCGGCCTATTTTGGCGGTTATTTAAGGGAGAATTGGTTAGAAACTCAACAAGCTTTAAACTTAACGAAAGAGGATTTGATTAAATTAGCAGAAAACTCATTTAAGGCTTCTTTTTTAGAAGCATCTCAAAAAGAGCTATATCTTGCCGAAATCAAAAGTTTAGCAAACTAATTGAAGGCATCTTTGAGAGCTGTTCTTGCTGCTAATTGATTACAAGTAGATGTTAGTATTTCAGTCTCTCTCTCCAGTCTAGTTTCAGTATCTTGCATTTCTAGTAGAGATTGTTGTTCAGAGGCCACATCATACAGGTTACTAGCAATCCAGTAAGATAACTCTTCAGGAGATTCCGGTAAATCCTTCGGTAAATCTATCTGTTGGTCAGTTAGTTTAGCGGACAATTGTACAACATTTTGTAATAATTGTTTCAGGTGTTGAGCTTTTGGGGTAAGATCTGTTAGAGGTGGTTTATCTTCAAACCACTCCACTAAACCAACCAGATAGGGTTTTTCCCGAACATATTCTAGTACTCGAAAACGACACTGTCCCAAGGTAATGATTTTCATACGATCATCGGGCAAACGCTGAAAATTGATAATTTCAGCACAACAGCCAACTTGGGCTACTTTACCCGCCATCGTATCTACCAGAAGAACACCAAAACGCTTATCGGTTTTTAAAATGGTGTTCATCATGATTCGATAGCGAAATTCAAAAATATGCAGGGGTAAGGGTCGTTTCGGAAACAAGACTACTTTGGGAAGTGGAAATAGAGGCAGTTCTCTCACCGCAATTGAAGAAGATGATTCCATGAAACTATAATTGTAATTAATAGCTACTTTTCTCTACTTTAACTAATTTTTGCCTCTAATATATCAATAGTTAAAAAGAAAACAAAAAATAAGACCTAAAAAAACCAGATGACCTCAACTTCCCCAAATCCAGATGAATTAATCGCAGCCTTGGAAACCTCCGCAGATTTAAACTTCGATTTGCCAGACCCAGAAGACGAAAATATCCCTGAATACGATTTTCAACTAAAGTTAGACCAAGTTTGGAAAGTATGCGATCGCTTCGATTTACAAACAGATATCTGGAGAGGACGAATCTTGCGCTCAGTACGCGATCGCGAAAAAAAAGGCGGCGATGGTCGCGGTACAGGTTTTCTCAATTGGCTTAAACAACGGGAAATTACCAAAAGTCAAGCTTATGCTTTAATTCAACTCGCTAATAGCGCTGATACTCTCTTAGATGAGGGGAAATTAGACCCTAGCAGTATTAACAATTTTAGTAAACGTGCCTTCGTAGAAACCGCTAAATCATCCCCTGAAGTTCAACAACTTGTCAGTGAAGCGGCACAACAGGGAGATAAAATTACTCGTAGGGAAGTACAACAATTAACAGACCAGTGGACCACGATGAATTCTGAACTTCTGCCTGATGAAGTTAAAACTAAAGCCGCTAATGGTTCTCTTCCTTCTGGTAAACTCGCCCCTTTAGTTAGAGAAATGGAAAAACTCCCCCCCATTCATCTGGTTGAGCTACAAAAAGAAATACAAGATAACCCTGATTTAGATACAGTTAAAACCGCTACTAGCCAAGCAAGAAATTTAGCTAAATATCTTGATTTAGCAAGTCAAGTTAACACCCTCAAAGGCAATACCTCCCTTGACCTAGAATTAGCCTTAGATGAAGCCTTACGCCTAGATATTCTCTCTAATACCGCAGATTTAGTTAAACAAGCTAACCAGTTAGAACAAAATGTGGCTAAACTCTACACCACCTGGAAACGCCTTAAAAGTCTCGCAGACCGCATCTATGTAGATACTGGCGCTAGTAATCCCCATCTTCGTTCTATGTTAACTACTTTAGAAACTCTTACTAGTGAAGTGATTGAAACTCAATTAGATGATACGGGCGATCGCCGTATCCGTCTACAGATTTTAGAAGATTAGTCAACCCATCTGAATTGGTCGATTTTTCTCTCTTTTATTTTTAAATTAGACTTATAATCTTAGCATAACCCAAAAAAAATATGATTGCAACTTCAACATGAATACATAACTGACGAAATAAATTTAACAGATGCGCTTAATTAATATAGTTAGCATAGGTTAGTAGTGGTGGACTATGTCCTCAGATCTTGCATCTTTACCCAAAGTTACTTGTGGTGGTTAAGTAATGAGTAATGAGTAATGAGTAATGAGTTAAAGAATTAATGCGATCGCGCTTAAAAATTGGTTGACCGAGTGCAAGATC
>NZ_JALKVM010000132.1:0-20196 GCF_057440575.1 Johannesbaptistia floridana | reverse complement strand
TTGTAAATAATGGCAACCTGAATATTCTAAACAGCAATACTAATGCTATTTTCGCCGTCCTGAGAAATACTACTGAGTTTCTAGAATCCGATTATATTCCTGTTAGCGATATAGCTTAATCGGCTTCTCACTGAATATAAAAATACCTCGTCTTCTGACGAGGTATTTAAGCTATAAAAGCTAATTAGCTAGATTAGCCAAGTAATTCTTGGGCTTTGCTCACCACATTATCTACAGTGAAGCCACATTTTTCCATCACAGTATTACCAGGGGCAGAATGACCGAAAGTATCAATACTCAAAGTTGATCCTTCCTGGCCAACATAGCGACACCAACCAAAGCTGACACCAGCTTCTACAGCTAAGCGTTTAGTTACAGCAGGAGGGAGTACTGACTCTTTGTAAGCGGCATCTTGTTCTTCAAATAGTTCCCAACTAGGCATAGAAACTACGCGAACCTTTTTACCCTGTTCAGTTAACACTTTAGCTGCGTCTACACAGAGATAAGTTTCTCCACCAGTACCAATCAGAATTATATCTGGTGTACCTTCACTATCAACGAGAGTGTAAGCACCTTTAGCGGTGTTTTCAATGGAACTACCAGCTAAATTAGGTAAATTTTGACGAGAAAATGCCAAGAGAGTTGGTCTATGACGATTTTCTACAGCTATTTTATAAGCACCAGAAGTTTCATTCCCATCAGCGGGACGAATCACGGTGAGATTAGGGATAAGACGTAGAGAAGCTATATGTTCTACAGGTTGATGTGTAGGTCCATCTTCTCCTAATGCAATAGAGTCGTGAGTCATAACCCAAATAACACCAGCTTCAGATAGAGCAGATAGGCGTATAGCGTTACGCATATAGTCAGTAAATACTAAGAAAGTGGCGCCGTAGGGTATTAAACCGGACCTATGTAGAGCGATACCATTACAAATAGCACCCATACCATGTTCACGCACACCAAAGCGAAGGTTACGATTTTGATATTGACCTTTTTGGAAGTCTCCGTAGCCTTTGAGTAAAGTTTTATTAGAGGGGGCTAAATCCGCAGAACCACCAAATAATTCTGGTAAAACAGCGGCTATGGCGTTGAGAGTTGCACCTGATTGGTTACGGGTAGCATCTTTTTTGCTTTCTGGGGTATAAGTAGGTAAAGCTTTTTCCCAACCTTCGGGAAGTTTACCACTTTGCATCCGTTCTAGGGTAGCTGCCTCTTCAGGGTATTTAGCTTTATAGTCATTGAAGAGTTGCTGCCACTCTTCTTCACTTTCTGCCCCTTTGGTAACAGCTTGACGGAATTGAGATAGAGCATCTTCTGGTATTTCAAATTCTGGGTAGTCCCAATTGAGATGTTTACGAGTTGCGGCTACTTCTTCTGCCCCTAAAGCGGCACCATGGACATCATGGCTATCGGCTTTGTTAGGTGAACCATAACCGATAGTGGTTGTCACTTTGATGAGAGAGGGTCTGTCTGTAACTTCTTTGGCTGCGGCGATCGCTTTTTCTATTGCTGCTAAGTCTGTGTTGCCATTTTCTACGTGTTGTACGTGCCATCCGTAGGCTTCGTAACGTTTAGCCACATCTTCTGTGAAGGATAAGTCAGTGGAACCATCAATAGATATATGGTTATCGTCGTATAGAGCAATTAACTTTCCTAGACCGAGGTGTCCGGCTAGGGAGCAAGCTTCTCCCGAGATACCCTCCATATTACACCCATCTCCCAGAATCACGTAGGTATAGTGGTCTATGAGGGAAAAATCTGGTTTATTAAAAGTTGCTGCTAGATGAGCTTCAGCCATGGCTAAACCTACCGCATTGGCGATTCCTTGACCTAGAGGTCCAGTAGTTACTTCCACCCCTTTGGTTATGTGGTTTTCTGGGTGACCTGGTGTTACGGAATCCCATTGACGGAATTGTTTAATATCTTCTATCCCCACGCTATCATAACCCGTTAAATATAGAAGGGCATACTGAAGCATACATCCGTGCCCTGCTGACAAGACGAAGCGATCGCGGTTTAGCCAGTCTGGATTTTTGGGGTTATGGCGCATAAAGCGATTCCAAAGGACATAGGCCATGGGAGCTGCGCCCATTGGTAATCCTGGGTGACCTGATTGTGCTTTTTCTACTGCATCTATAGCTAAAAAGCGAATGGAATTAATGCAAAGTTCATCAACTGATTGTTTGGCAACTACCATAATTAATGTTTATCTTTTTACTAGGTATATGTTCAATTAAGTGGAATCAAAAGTACAATTTCAGTATTTTTGAGTTTTTCGTTATTTATATGATCATCCCATTGTTGGGGATCAATGAAAAGTCTTTGACTATTTTTTTCTCAATTTGGTGTTCAAAAGTTAACTTACCTTAGAGCACTACGCCTCAGAAGCTGTTTGATGTAAAACCTATTTTTTAGCACCCTGAGTGTATAGGTGCCATTGTTCTTAATCTCTATATTTCCGAAAGATTAAGGTTGCATTATTACCGCCAAAACCAAAAGAATTAGAAAGTGCTACTTCTAGATTTTGAGAACGGCTGATTTTAGGTACGTAATCTAAATCACATTCTGGATCTGGATTTTCTAAGTTAATAGTTGGGGGAATTTTTCCCTGTTTTATAGCCAAGATAGAAGCGATCGCCTCTATCCCTCCTGATCCCCCCAATAGATGACCTGTCATTGACTTAGTAGAACTAATTGCTAACTTATAGGCGTGTTCACCAAAAGCTTTTTTTATTGCTTTGGTTTCGTTGACATCATTAGCTGGGGTGCTGGTGCCATGAGCATTGATGTAATCTACCTCTTCAGGAGTGATACCTGAATCTTGCATTGCTAATTCCATTGCTCTGGTGGCGCCTCGGCCTTCGGGTGCTGGTGCTGTTATATGGTAGGCATCACAAGTGAGGCCATACCCAATTACTTCTGCATATATTTTTGCTTGTCTGTTTTTGGCCTGTTCTAGTTCTTCTAGTATTAGTATACCACTTCCTTCTCCGATCACGAAGCCATCGCGATCGCGATCAAAGGGGCGACTAGCTTCACTAGGAGCATCATTACGTCCCGAAAGGGCTTTGGCGTTGGTAAAACCTGCCACTGATAGAGGAGTAATCGCTGCTTCTGTGCCTCCACAAATCATTGCTTTCACATAGCCTCTTTGAATCAATCGAAATGCTTCTCCTATTCCGTGGCTTCCGGCGGCACAAGCAGTTACTGGACAACAATTAGGCCCTTGGGCTCCCGTTTGAATTGCTACTTGAGCTGGGGCCATATTAGCGATCATCATGGGTACAGTAAAGGGGCTACAGCGGCTAGGACTTTTAGTTATACAGATTTCGTGTTGTTCTTCTAAAACTTGTAAGCCTCCTACACCTGTACCAATCGCCACTCCCACCTGTTCTGCATTTAGTTCATCAATGATTAGCCCGGCGTCTTTCATCGCTTCTTTACTAGCCACTACAGCAAATTGAGAGAAGCGATCCATCCGCTTAGCTTCTTTGCGATCTATATATTCTTTTGGGTCAAATCCTTTTACTTCTGCGGCAATTTTGCAGTTGTGCTTAGAAGTATCGAACAAAGTTATAAACCCTGTGCCGTTTTTCCCCTCTAGTAAAGCTTCCCAGTATTCTTGGACATTGTTGCCGATTGGGGTAACTGCACCTAGCCCTGTTACCACCACTCGTTTCCGTTGTAAATTGCTCATTTTATCTCAATTAATTCAAAGGCTTTATTTCTCTTAGCGTGTGCAGATAGGAGTTTAGCCTAATCTGGCTAGTTTTTTGTTCAGATTATCGCCTAAATACTCTTTTTTCTTAGGCGCTAATATGTTCTACTACTTTTCCTACTGTATCTAATTTTTCTGCCACTTCATCACTCACTTCTATATCAAATTCTTCTTCTAAGGCCATGATTAATTCTACCTGATCCAAAGAATCTGCACCTAAATCATCAGCAAAGCTAGAATCTGGTTTTACTTCTGATTCGTCTACTTCTAATTTCTCTACTACTACCTTTTTTACTCTCTCAAAAATTTCTTCATTCATTAGTTTTTTTTCTCCAATCTAGTTTGACTCCAGTTAATTGTTGAGCTTATTTGCTTCCAAACCATGATGGCTCGGTCGCCTTTGCTTTTTAATGTTATCCTTGAAAATGGACATTTCTACATATTATCTGAAAAAGGTATCAAAATAACCTTTTGTTGTTTTTTTTCCTCTAAACTTATGCTTCAATATGCTTATTTTCCAGGTTGTGTCGCCCAAGGGGCTTGTCGAGAGCTATATTTATCTACAGATGCCATTACTGAGGCTCTCGGCATTAAATTAGTTGAACTAAAAAAAGCCGCCTGTTGTGGTTCTGGTACTTATAAAGAAGATTCTCAACTACTAGAAGATACAGTTAATGCTCGTAATTTAGCTTTGGCTGAGTCTCTTAATCTACCTTTGATGACTCACTGTAGCACTTGTCAAGGGGTAATTGGTCACGTGGATGAACGTCTCAAGGAAGCTCAACAGGAAAATCCTGATTATCTTCATCAAGTTAACAATTTTCTCAAGGATTCTCATTGTAGTCCTTATCAGGGAACTACTGAGGTTAAACACTTACTTTGGGTATTAGTCTCTGACTATGGTTTGTCTGCTTTAGAAGCAAAAGTAACCCGTAAACTCCAAGGACTTAATTGTGCTGCTTTCTATGGTTGTTATCTTCTTAGAGGTCAAAAGCATTTACCCTATGATAATCCTTTTGCCCCTGAGTCCATGGAAAATGTTTTTCGCACCCTCGGCGCTAATCCTATTTACTACTCAGGACGTACTCAGTGTTGTGGTTGGCCTCTATCTAGTTATGCTACTACCACTTCTTTGAAAATGGCTGGTAACCATATCACTGAAGCGATTGAAGCGGGAGCTGATTGTTTAGTTACCCCCTGTCCCCTCTGTCATCTTAATCTTGATTCTCGACAACCAGAAGTAGAAAAAACCATCGAAAGCTCTCTAGGTTTACCAGTTTTACATTTACCTCAGTTAGTAGGGTTAGCTTTAGGGATTTCTCCCGATAAATTGGGTTTAGAACGTCATGTAGTCTCTACTAAACCAGTTTTAGCTAAATTAGGATTGTAAAATTTTTCAGTTTAATGCTTCATGTGTGATCAACAATCAACCTCTTTAGTTCGTGCTCATGTTTTGATTTCTGGACGAGTTCAAGGCGTCGGTTATCGTTTTTTTACCCGCCAACAAGCTCGACAGTTAAAGCTAACTGGTTGGGTTCGTAATCTTCCTACTACTGAGGTAGAAGCTGTCTTTGAAGGAGATCGCTCTACCGTTGAGCAAATGCTACATTGGTGTCAGTGTGGTTCTCCAGATGCTGAAGTTAAACAAGTACAAGTTAAGTTTTCTCCTGCCCAAGGTATCGAAGATTTTCACATTATTTACTAAATTCTTCAGCCCTTGGGTTGCCAGTTTTGGACCTCGCAATCCCCATCTATAGCCTCAGCTTAGATGGGTTTGTTGAATTAATAGTCAAGGCTTTTTCTAATTACGTTGCATATCACTAGCCATATCCATATATTTATTCATGCTTTTTCCAGGACGACGACGTGAACTAGAAGGAGTTGGCATTAAATATTTATCAGCAAATGTTTCTACTGATTCTGATTTATCTGGTTCACTAACTGGACTTTTTTTGTACATCACTTTTACCCAATCTGGAGTATCATCTGTTGAGACTGGGGATTTGGCTGGCTTTTTACTTGGTTTTACTTGGCCATTAGAACTTGCTTTTTCTGCTGTTTCTGCTGAGTCAGGTGTTTTCTCTTCTACTTGAGTTTCGGAATTTTCTGGAGTATCTGTATCTTCTTCTATCTCTCGATAGAATCCACTACGACCTTTTTGAGGTTTTTTCTTTTCGTCTGCTTTTTTACCGCCAAAGAGTTTACTTAACATTTTTTCCTCTAATTAATTTAATCTTATAGATTTAATGGAGTCACTTTCTAGTTTCTCAGATTAGCAAAGTTTTGCAATGATTCTTCATAAATTTTTACATTTACTTTTCAAGGTCAGAAAAACAAGTTCTTTGTTGAGTATAAATACTTAAAAAGAGACAAGTGAGGAAAAAGGCGATCGCTTCTTTCTACCTTGATAGAGTATTATCTACACTACCTTGAGAGAGAAAAAATTGTCACAATATGAATGTAAAGACAAAAGCTAAATAAACAAATGAAAGCAATTATTAAATTTTTTTCCCCTTGGTTAAGTAAAAATTTCAGTAAAGTTTTAAGTAATGGCAAATATCGTGGACTACTGATCGTAAGTTCTTTACTTTATCTGATTAGTCCGATTGATATTTCTCCCGACGTGTTACCTATTTTAGGATGGGTTGATGATGGTATGGTCATTGCTTTTTTAGTGAGTGAGTTATCTGAAGCAATTCTCAAATATCGCAATAGAGATCAAGAGATACAGGAAGAAGAGAT
The DNA here is from genome assembly GCF_057440575.1 of Johannesbaptistia floridana. Taxonomy (NCBI): domain Bacteria; kingdom Bacillati; phylum Cyanobacteriota; class Cyanophyceae; order Chroococcales; family Cyanothrichaceae; genus Johannesbaptistia; species Johannesbaptistia floridana. The sequence continues at coordinate 13,733 of NZ_JALKVM010000132.1, read as the reverse complement.
TATTGATGTAAAAACCGTTTAATTTAATACAGGTAATTACTTTGGTTTTGTTAGTATAATCAGTAAAAAAATTGAGTGCCATGACTCAGCGAAAACTAATTATGACGACTCGCTGCCCCAACCTACCTGGTGAGATCGCCCTGCTTTTAATTCTTCTGCCAAAATAATTGAAATAGTTAAAAACAAGGTTCGTAGTTGGACTTTAGTCCAAGAGATACATAAAATATTATGTGATAATTATTAAAAATGATCTAGAGATGGGTGCAAGTCTTGATATGGGCGCAAGCAAGAGCGCCCCTACATCAGCGAGTAGGTTGGGTTAAACGAAGTGCAACCCAACACACACCCTTTAGAGATAATCAAAGAGATTGTTGGGTTATCTCCCTGCCCAACCTACCTGGTGCGATCGCCCTGCTTTTAATTCTTCTGCCAAAATAATTGAAATAGTTAAAAACAAGGTTCGTAGTTGGACTTTAGTCCAAGAGATACATAAAATATTATGAAGAATGTTAACCTGTATATTTATTTTAGTGGTGGTAGTTGAGAATTGATGCAGCAATGGTAGGGCGATCGCTTTGAAAATAGCGAGTAGGTTGGGTTAAAGGTCGTGCAACCCAACAACCCAAGGTTAACGATAATGGGCCTTAATCTTGGGCATCATAATTGATTATGTTGGGTGTATGGTAGTTGAGAATTGATGCAGCAATGGTAGGGCGATCGCTTTGAAAATAGCGAGTAGGTTGGGTTAAACGAAGTGCAACCCAACACACACCCTTTAGAGATAATCAAAGAGATTGTTGGGTTATCTCCCTGCCCAACCTACCTGGTGCGATCGCCCTGCTTTTAATTCTTCTGCCAAAATAATTGAAATAGTTAAAAACAAGGTTCGTAGTTGGACTTTAGTCCAAGAGATACATAAAATATTATGTGATAATTATTAAAAATGATCTAGAGATGGGTGCAAGCCTTGATGTGGGCGCAAGCCTTGCGCCCCTACTACAGGGAATAAATCAAGTTACACCACAACGAAAACTATGTTCATTATCATCATTGATTGGTGGATTTAAATCTTCTGTAATAAGACACATCAAAAAAATTTGTGCAAATCCTCATCCTGTTGTCTGGCAAAAAAATTATTATGTGATATTTCTAAAATAACCCACCACGAGTAGGAATTTTGCAAGAGATATCCTCTAAAAATGATTACTCACAGGCTCAAAACATTATTATTTTGTAGGGGCGCTCAAGCTTTGCGCCCATATTTATTGTCGCATCTAATTTATTCTCTATCCAAAACAATAATCGCCCTTCAATCCTCACAAAAAAGCGATCTCTTTCGAGATCTCGCCATAGGCGAGTGTGCCCTTCAATACCCACAAACAGCGATCGCTCAACACATACTTTGGGAAATAATCTTAATCCAAATAAATCAATGAGACACAAGCCTTGATGTGGGCGCAAGCCTTGCGCCCCTACATCCGGGAATAAATCAAGTTACACCAAAACGAAAACCATGTTAATTATCATTATTAAAAAGCAATCGCCCTTCCAATCCCCACAAACAGCGATCGCCCTTCAATTACCTAAAAATAGCGATCGCCCTTCAAAAAACGATCGCCTTTCCAATCCTCACAAAAAAGCGATCGCCCTTCAATCCCATAAAAATAGCAATCGCCCTTCAATCCCATAAAAATAGCAATCGCTCTCCAATTCCATAAAATAGCAATCGCTCTCCAATTCCATAAAATAGCAATCGCTCTCTAATCTTCATAAAATAGCGATCGCCCTTCAATCCCATAATAGCGATTGTCACCCCGTCAGCTCCTATATCCTCAAAACTAACCCAACAGCTAATCTACTCTGAATCGCTGTTCGGCTTACAGTAAGCCCTCGATTAATAGCGGATCTTGTTGTGATTCGAGCTGCACGTCTTCGCCTTCTATTTTTTGTATCATAAATAATAACTCCCTGTGATGGTCGTTTTATCATAAATTTTCCTATACGATTTGGTGGACTATAGTTTCTCGAACTACCTCTCCGAAACAATATGCCGTCTGTGTCTCGAAGCGTTCGTATATATCGCCCAAGTTGGTCTTTTCCTTGCTGGAATTGTCCTTCGGGTTTTATTTCATAAAGTTTCAGATTTGTTATATCAATTAAATCTGGTCGTGATCTATTTCCTTTTAAATTAGGCTGTCGCCTCGAACCTATGAAAACCTCAGAGAAAATTCTTACAAATGATACATCAGATAAACGATTAGAATTTGGATCATCCTGTATAAAATCTTTACCAAGTTTTTCATGAATGAAGATTCCTTCTATTAGTAATTGTGGTCTTCTTCTATTGAGCCCACTTGGATCAATAAAATTAGTAGGGTTAGCCTCAGCATATTGATATTTATGAAGAGACATAGGTTGTAGTAAAAATCCCTCAAAAGAATCGCGACTCACAAACCTTCCAGTATTTACATCCAAATACCTCGCTCGTAAATAATCCAAGCCAAGATTACTATCCCGTTGCTCTCCTGCGAACAGATAGAAGTTCTCTGTAGTTCCCTGTTGATCTAAAATCTGTCCAAAAGCATCATAAATATAAATATCGCTAACATTTCCATTCTCATCACTCAACGCTCTAGTACTACCTAAACCATCTACATGATAGAAAGACTGCTCTCCATCCCTATCTTGAGAAATCAGGTCATTACCATGAACATAAGAAACCTTGATAATGCCCCCTGGGGTATATTCTTCTAATACCTGAGCAAAAGGACGATTAGTATCAATTAAAAAGCGAGTTTCTTCCCCATTAACTGTTTGTGCCACTCGTACACCATCAGCATCATATTGATTGGTAACATCAACTCTTCCATCACCATCAGTATCGGAGCCTACCAGACGGTTTTGACTATCCCATTCATAAGTAACTGTTACCCCATTGGTTGATTGACTCACTGTATTGCCATTATCGTCATAACGGTAAGTGGTAACCACTCCATCTGTTGTTTCAGTCAAGAGGCGATCATTATTATCGTAAGTGTAGAGGGTTGTTCCTTCTTGAGAATCTTCTCTACTTAAACGATTACCCACAGCATCATAAGTATATTCAATAGTACGAGTTGCTTGGGTTGCACCGGGGTCAAAGATTTCTTCTTGGGTTAAGCGGTCTAACTCATCATAAGAGTATCTGACAATGCGACCATCTTCTTCCGTAACTTGGGTACGATTTCCTTCTGCATCAAGTTCATAGCGGAAACTGTTGATAATTGAGCCATTACTGTCTGTAGTGGCGATATAAGTTAAACGATTGAGAATATCATAGTCACGAGTTTCTACAGTTCCATTAGGAAATTCTGTGCGAATTAGGTTGCTATTATCATTGTAGAAATAAGTAGTTACTCCACCATTAGCATCAGTAACTGTTTCTAAACGATTTAACTCATCGAAGCTATAGTTGGTGGTACCTGAGGGTATCTCTAGAGAGGTGCGATTTCCTGCTAAGTCGTAAGTGTAAACAATTGCTGTTCCATCTGGGTCAATACGCTCAATTAAGCGATCGCGTTCATCATATTCATAAATAGTTGTTCCCCTTTCATCAACCACCTCTTCCCTTTGACCATCTAGGCTATAGGTATAGGTGGTGCGGCTACCATCTGGGAAAGTTTCTTCAATGAGGCGATCGCGTTCATCATATTCATAAGTGATAGTATCTCCATTAAAGTCTGTGGTACGGATCACATTTCCTACGGCGTCATATTCAGTAGTAGAACGCTGTCCTTCTGGCAATACTGTAGCGATACGACGACCTAAACCATCGTATTCATAGCGAGTAATATTACCATTAGCATCTTCCTGGCTAATTAAATTACCTTGTTCATCGTAACTATATTCAGTTCTTTGGTTTAAAGCATCAATAACCGCTGTTAATCTTTCATTACCATCGTATTCGTAACTAGTTACTTCTCCATCTTGGTCAGTGCGTGCAATTAAGCGACCTGCTTCATCATATTCAGAGAGAATGGTAGTGCCATCAGCAAACTCTTGTCTAATTAACCGGTCTAGATCATCGTAAAAGAATTGTGTAACATTACCCAGAGGATCAGTTTGAGAAATTAAGTTACCTACTGAGTTATTGGTATTAATCAATCGGGGGTTGTCATTGGGATTATTAGGAGTATCATCAGGTAAGATAGTCTCTGTTTGACGACCTGCATCATCATAAACAAATTCTGTTCGGTTACCCTCCTCGTCTATTTCCGCAATTACTTGACCTGCTAAGTCATATTCAGTACGAGTACGTGGATTATCAGAATTATTATTAGGTGTATCATCGGGATAAATCATCTCAATCACCCGCCCCAAACGATCATATATCATCCGAGTTTCCTGACCTTCTTCATCGATTTCAGCAATAACTCGTCCTGCGGCATCGTATTCAGTGCGAATGCGAGGATTATCAGAATCATTTTCTGGAGTGCTATCAGGGTAAATGGTTTCGATTAACTGACCGCGATCATCGTAAACAAATTTTGTAGAACGTCCTAAAGCATCAATATTCTCTATTTCATCACCAACTGCATCATAAATAGTTTCTGTCACTCCGCCTTCTGGGTCAATTACCCTAATTAGTCTATCTTGGGAATCGTATTCATTAGTGGTAACTAAGGTTATTTCACCGTCAGGAGTAGTTAAAGTTTCTGTTTGAGTCAGTTGATTACCATTAGCATCATAAGTAAAGGTAGTGATATTACCTTCAGGGTCTACTAAACGAGTGAAATTGCCACTAGCGTCATAAGTAAAAGTAGCAGTACCTGCACCGTTGGTAAAAGACGTAAAATTACCATTCCCATCATAACTTAAGTCTGTCGTGCTGTTTAATTGACCTGAAGTAGAGGAAAGGTTGCCCCTAGAGTCGTAAGTGTTTCTAATTACATTACCTTGAGGGTCAGTTTCCGTCAAAATATTACTAAAACTGTCATAGGTAAAGGTGGTAGTGTTACCCAGAGGGTCAGTTTCCGAGAGAACATTGCGGCGATTATCGTAGGTAAATGTCGTTGTCTCACCTAGGGGGTTGGTTTCTGTGAGAATATTATCATCTCGGTCATAAGTTCTGCTAATTTGACCACCTTCAGCATCAATTTCTGTGAGAATATTACCTTTTTCATCATATTCGTAGATCGTTTGGTTACCTAACTGGTCTACTACTGTTTGCACAAAGTTATCAGGGTCATAAACAAGCTCAATTTCTTCTCCATCTGCATCAATGATTCTAACTAGGCGTCCAAATTCATCATACTCACTTCTCGCGCCAGTTCTGCCTAAGGGGTCAATTACTTCTTCTAAATAATGTGCTTGGTTTTCGTTATATTCAAAGAGAGTCACATTATCTTCCCGGTCAGTGACAGAAATTAAATCGCCATTACTATCGTAGCTGTATTCAATTCTTTCTCCATTGGGGTCAATAATACTGGTAATACGACTTTGAGGATCTCGTTCAAAAGTTATTTCTTTTCCAGTTGAACTGCTGATACCACTTTCAGTAAAGATAAGTTCATTACCGTTTCTATCTGTAATCGTGCGAGTGTCTCCAGTATTGCCATCGATTTCGTAGGCTATTCCGTCTTTAGTTGTTAGGGTATAAGTTCCACCGAAGAATGGATTACTGGGATTATAATCGAAGACCTGACCAAAGCTAATACTAATGAACTCTCCATTTCCATTAGGTATTAAATCAGCCCGAGGAACAGTTAATTGACTAGTTACACCTGGGTCGGGAACAAATCTTGGTTCCGAAAAACCGTATAACAAACCGCTTAAACCTGGTGCTGGTTGAGGTTCAAAGGTAAAGCCGTCTCTTGTTCCATCTGGTGTAGTTACATATACTCGGGCACCAGTAAAGAAGGGATTATACCTGCCTGTGTTTTCTAAACCTGTTTTTGGTACATTACTGCGTAAGTCTGTATCTCGTAAGTCTAGACTCCAACCGAAGCCAAAGTCATCGCGATTATTAGCATTTAAGCTGTCGTAGGTGCGAGAAACAATAATCGGAATACCTGAGACTGGTATATTTAAGTCTGTGAAGGAGAGTTGGTAGTTACCTAGTTTTAATTCTTCTGTTACACTTACATTCACAGTAGTTGTAGATTGATTGCCACCGTCATCTTGAGCAAATAGACGAATAATATATTCATCATTGAGGAATGTAGATGGGTCAAATTCCCCAAGAAGGTTATTGTTTACTGAGTTAGTACCTCGTGCTATTTCTCTGAAGTTATTACTATCAATTGGGGCTACTTCTATGGTGTAGAAGGAGAGATTGTTGTCTCTTACTGTACCAATAATATCGGTGGGAGCAGTAATTTCATCTCCATTGGTAATTGAGGTTATTTCTACCACTGGCGCGTCTACATCAGAAGAGTCTATGCCAAAAATAGTTTCATTTACTGTGGTGGTATTACCTGCTATATCTGTTGCTGTCGCTTCTAACTCTACCGGACCTATTCTTTCAATGGTGAACTGAGTTTGACCATTTCCATTGATAGCTGTGGGCACATCGTTGATAAATAGGCGTACATTATCTATCGCTGTATTGTCTACGGCATTTACTGTAATAGTTACTGTTTCTCCTACATCGGCACGAGTTGGATTAGCTACTAAAGATACCTGTGGTGCTTGATTATCATTTACTACATTTAAGCTAAAGTTTTCACCTGCTATACCCCCAAAAGGATCTCTAACTCGTACCTCTACTTGAGTCAATCCTACATCACTTGCCTCAGTTTCCCAGCGTAAACGACCGAATTGATCAATAGTCATGCCTTCTGGTGCCGATTCTAAGAAGTAAGTAAGGGTATCACCATCTGGGTCACTAGCTACCACATCATAGCGGTAGGTTTCTCCTGCTATTACTACTTGGGAAGGCTGAGAAGTGATTCTAGGTGCTTGATTATTACCAATACTTAGTATTTGGAAACTCTGTTGACCAGTTGCACCCTGGGGATCTACCACCTCTATTGTAATATTACTTAAGCCTGCTTGATTACGACTAGGAGTCCACTGAATTAACCCAGTATTGCGGTTAATAGTCATCCCGTTAGGACTATTTACTAGTCTGTAGGTGAGAGTTTCTCCTTCTGGGTCTACTCCTGTTACCTGGTAGGTGTAGGGTTGTTCTACTAGGGTATTTACTTGAGGAATTGAGGTAATAAATGGCGACTGGTTAGCGGGAATATCAAAGACAAAAATCTCATAAATTTGGGAAGCGATCGCCCCTCGGCCATCATTTACTTGTACTGTTACTTCCTGTAACCCTAGTTGAGAGGAATTCGGTGTCCAAACAATTTCTCCTGTCACCGAATCTATAGTCATCCCTTGTGGAGATGTATCGAGACTATAAGTAAGGGGATTATTTTCTGGGTCTGTGGCCACTACTTGGTATTGATAGGTTGTCCCTACAGATGCGGTGGTTTCTGGAATAGAAGTAAATCTAGGTGGTAGATTAGGGCCAATTACCTCGATGGTAAATGTTTGTTGGTCATTTAATCCCAAACCATCCGTGACATTAACCGTTATTTCCTGACTGCCTAATTGGAAAGATTGAGGTTGCCAGCTAATTACTCCTGTTTCCTCTTCTATAACCATTCCTGCTGGGGAGTTTTCTAAATTCCAGAGGAGATAATCTCCATCTGGGTCTTCTGCTGTGGCGAGGTATTCATAGTCTTGATTTACTCTAGCATCAACCACAGGAGTAGAAGTAAATAGGGGAGGACGGTTTGGTGGTGCTTCTATAACTGTTAAAGTATATTCTTGGGTAGTTATTCCTCCTCTTCCATCATCAGCTTCTACCGATATACTGTAGTTACCTAGGTCGTTGATCCGGGAATTCCAAGTAATCTCTCCTGTATCACTATCTATTCTCATTCCCTGGGGACTATTTAACAAACTATAAGTAATAGTATCTTGGTCTGCATCTACTGCATCTGCATCATATTCATAGGTATTTCCAGCGATGACTTCTAATACTGGTTCAGTGCTAAACTCGGGAGGAGTATTTAATTGTCCTAAAAATACTAGTTCGTAGTCAAATTGATTCTCTTGAGGATTAAAAAACGTAATGGTTTTACTTTCACTACTTTGATTTGAGTCTAATTTTCCCTCAGAAATAAAATTACTCAGGTTATAGTAAGGCAATCCATCAGGAGTTACACCATCATTACCTATTACTTGAACAGTTGGGTCTGTTAAAGATTTAATTGCTACAATTAGGGGCGCATCTACTGCATAAGTACCTACATTATTAACGACTATGTCTGTATAGAGTATTTGATTATCTTGATTAAAAGATGTCTGTTGATAGTCGATGGTTAAGCTATTGCTGATATCACTTAATAAGCCAAAGTTTACTGGTGTGGTATCTATTTGTTGACCTTCTGGGAGAATGATAGTATCTGTAGGGTTACCATCTCCTGTTTCTAAACCAATATTACTAATACTGACTTGTGTTTGAGTATCAGTATCATTATTTACTAATCTAAAGATTAAATTAGCTTGTTGTGGCGCTATTCCTGTTAAATTTACTGTAACTGTTTGACCATTGACAATGATTCCTGATGCTGAATCTATCCCTTCTTCTTCAGTAATATTGAAAAAGCTATCCCGTTGATTATCTATAGTATAAACTAAGGAGTTGCCTTCACTATCTAGTAAGGCTACTTCAAAAGCATCATTAATTCTCTCTTCATCAGTGGTATCAAAACTCAGGTTTCTATAGTCAAAGGTTAAATTAGAACTACTTTCAGGAATATCAATAGTTTGACTATAGATTCTTTGGAAGAATGTTTCTTCAACTAAGGTAATATCTCCTGTTTGATTAAGAATAATAGTAAAGGTTTGAATATCACTCAAACCTTCTCTATCTGTAACTGTTAAAGTTATCTCATATTCATTCTGTTGCTCATCAGGCGCTATTCCGACTAAACCTGCTGTACCATCCCCATTATCTGTTAATTCTAACCACTCTGGCAGATTAACTCCTGTTATGGTTAATTCATCTCCAATATCTTCATCTTCTGCGGTGATGGAATAATTATATTCATCCCCTTCAATCACAGTTGTTAGCGGGTTACTGGTAAATCTTGGCGCTTCATTAACATCATTAATACTAACTCCTAATTCTTTACTAAAGCTTTCCCCGGCGGCATCTGTGGTTTCTACTCTAATTGAGTAACTAGATTTAACTTCAAAGTCGCCTGATTCTAGTATAAATAGTTGATTACCTGTAATGCTAAAGACACTATTATCTGTATCCCCACTTCCTGCTACCAGTTGATAGGTGTGAGTATCCCCTACATCAGCATCTTCTGTAGTGAAATCGCCAATTAAGCTATTTATAGGAGAATTCTCATCAATGTTATCAGGATTTAAAATAATATCTGTGGGTGGTTGATTTACATTTTCTGACTCAGTAAACTCCAATTCAACTATTTTACGACTTCGCCCCTCACCAAAACCATCTCTATCTATTAATACATCTGCACCACCTTGATAATAATCAAAAATGATATAACCTTCATCAACAGGATTTAATCCCTCATAACCAACACTGGCGAGAATATTGCGCACATCTAAACTATCTTCACTTGGGTTAAAATCAGTGATTACATCAATGGCATCTCTAATACTGTTATAAACAAAAATATCTGCCCCTGTATCACCTGTTATCTCATCTCTACCCCAATCTCCAATAATTAAATCATCTCCTGGTGTACCGAAGATTATATCTCTATCTCTAGTGCCATTAATTTGATTATATCCTGATGTGTCAATGTCACTTGAGATTAAAGCAATTTCTGGATTAACTTGATTCGTAGCTAGTAGATTACTTGTAGCTAAACCGTAACCAGTTTGATTCTCTGAGAGATTATCAGGGGATAAACTCTCTAAATCATTATTGTTAGTTAAAATAGGTAACTCTGCCATTGTTTTACTTAATAATTGATACGTTTAGTCATGCTTTCTAATTGTTAATAAGTAGGTTGGTATAAATAAACCTGAAAAACTGGCACAATCTCCAGCTATAGGTTTAAACCTATATCAATGGTTTCATCTTATACACTTAATTTTTCTCTACCTACTTAGTTTCTTGATTTTTCGTTAAATTACAATATAGTTAAAATTTTAAGTTTCCCTCTTTACCTATCCAGGCTGATATTCTATGGCAATACATAGTCAGGAAAGAATCTGAACTTTGATTATCTCTGTGAAAGCTTACAATTTCTTAGCTTTCTTGGTAGTAAATCCCCACAACAATACTCCGAAACTTAAAAGACCGATAATGTTACTCTATTCTGGAGTTGTTTGAGATGGATTCTGTGAGGTAATCGCTAAATTTTGTACTGACAAAGCCGATGAAATTAAAAAATCGTCTACATCCACTACTCCAAAACCCAGAGACACAGTCCCCGTTTCAGTAAATTGCTGATTATAACTTTGTAAGCCTGTTTCTTGGTCAAACAAACTAGAATCTGAGGTGGCATCACCTACATCAGCTAGTATATCAACCTGGTCATCTATGACAATAAAAGCATAATCATTTAATAAACCTCTACCAGTCGTAGTGAGAATATCAGCAGTTTCATTAGTCAAAAATCTATAGTCAAAACTCAGGGTATCTCCTGCTTCTACATCAATACTAGTGCTGATTACTGATGAACCTTCTAAGGCGTCTCCTCCTAAATCTAAACTACCTGGTGGTAGTCCAAAAAAATTCTCTAAGTCCCCAAAACTATTATCAGTGGCTGAATTACCTGAGAAATTGAATGTCCCTGATGGTACACCGAGGTCACCATCATCACCTAAATTAGCATCGTTGGATAACTCGAATGTTTCTGAGTCAATTAAATTTACGTCTCCCAGCATAGTCCAGTTTAGGGTACTTGCTTGTACTGGTAAAGTTACTGAGATAGTTGATAGGGTTCCTAAGAGGATTGTTCGTGTTGCTTTTTGTTTACCTAAAGCGACACTTGTCTGTTTTTTTCGTTTCAAAATACTACTTGATAAGAAGTTTACTAGTTTTATATCTAGGCCAAAATAAAATTAAGAATTCTTCTTAAACTTAAGTTTATTGATGAGAATAATCAATCTTGTAAACGTCTACAAATGATTGTAACTTAAAAATGGCCATTGGAATTAATATTTAGTTTTTTTTTATTATTCAGGTTAAGTCATTTTCTTCACTACTTTGATGAGGCCAAATTAAAGCTACAACCAAATCTTGTTCAAAGCGATCGCCACTATCAAAGACTAAAGCAATAGCCATAGTAGAAGAATTTGTATATTTATTTTAGCTTAGATCAAAGCACCAGTGCAATTGTACTAAATAGGCCAACAGGCGAGAATCAATTTTTAAGGGGTTAGGATCAATTCTTTAACTCATTACTTCAAAACTCATTACTTATTACTCAACCACCACAAGTAACATTAGGTAAAGATGCAAGATCTGAGTTAGTGGTGGTAGTTGAGAATTGATGCAGCAATGGTTGGGCGATCGCTTTGAAAATAGCGAGTAGGTTGGGTTAAACGAAGTGCAACCCAACACACACCCTTTAGAGATAATCAAAGAGATTGTTGGGTTATCTCCCTGCCCAACCTACCTGGTGCGATCGCCCTGCTTTTAATTCTTCTGCCAAAATAATTGAAATAGTTAAAAACAAGGTTCGTAGTTGGACTTTAGTCCAAGAGATACATAAAATATTATGTGATAATTATTAAAAATGATCTAGAGATGGGCGCAAGCCTTGATGTGGGCGCAAGCCTTGATGTGGGCGCAAGCCTTGATGTGGGCGCAAGCCTTGATGTGGGCGCAAGCCTTGCGCCCCTACTACATCAGGGAATTATCTGAGTTACCTTGTGTAGTATAATCAGTAAAAAAAATTGAGTACATGCAACAATGGTAGGGCGATCGCCACAACTACCATGAACAAAGTCCGGGAAATTTAGGTAAAAAATTAATAGAAGATCTCAAATAATGAATTTAAGTTATGAATAATTTTGTAGCCAGTCTAGATTGACTAGGTAAGAAAAAATGGTATAATTTACTTAGTCAACTCACCCCAAAAAAAACATGGCTGTTAATGCTCAAGTCTCAGATAAGGGAGTAGAAACGAATGCCGCTCTTCAAGCAGCTTTATCACGGGTGTTAGAAGTAGCGCAGCAGCATCCTCTTAATTCTGCTTTTCTCGCTCGTTCGCTGAATGCTCTCGCAAGGTTAACTCAGGCTCAAGAATTAGTTGACGTTACTTCTGCCTCTAGCGATTACGAAGTACTGCTTTCAATCTTGCAAACTCCAGAAGCTATGGCACTCTTAAGTGCCAATGACCCGTTAGCTGAAGCAAAGCTGAAAGGACTGGAACTCAAGCAGCAACTTCTGGCAGCAGAAGGAGGCTGTATTGGAAGTGCAGAGGCTGGTAATTTGTTAGGAATTTCTCGACAGGCAGTGGACAAGCGACGACGTAACGGTCAGTTGATTGGTCTTCCCAAGGGAAAAGGGAGCTACCTCTATCCCCTGTGGCAATTTAGTACTACAGGACGAACTTTGGCCGGATTGGAAACAGTTCTACAGCAGCTTTCTACTCTCGACCCTTGGATGCAAGCTGTCTTCTTTCTCAACCCTAGTCCTCGTCTCCAAGACCAAACTCCGTTAGAAAGCTTAAAACTGGGTCGGGTTGAAGCTGTTGTTGATAGTGCTTTTGCCTACATCCATGACATACCCGACTGATTTACCTGGAGACCATCCTCTTCCTCCAAGAGATTTAGCCCAGAGAAAGTTGCCTTTGATTAATTTTGAGAAAGGGACAACTTTTTTTCGAGTTCATCAGGCTCAATACGACCCAATTTATTTTGGTCGTTCAGGAAAGGGACGTTTTGACGCTCCACAGCAAGAATACGGAGTTCTTTACGCCGCCATAGACGAGCTATGTGCCTTCCGGGAAACAATCGGGCGTTTTAGCCATATCGGGTTGTTAAAAACTGAGGTTTTGTTGACGCGCCGAATGAGCGAAATTACAGTGAATCGTGATTTGCGATTGGTGAATTTGAGTGGAGAAGGATTAACTTGGCTGAATGCAGATGGTAGGCTGTTGACTGGTTCCTACGCCGTTGCTCAACAGTGGTCCTGGTCTTTATTTCTTCACCCTGAAAAACCTGATGGACTCTACTATCGTTCTCGCCACGACCCGTCTCGGTTCGCGATCGCTTTTTATTCCCGTCACGAGCAGGATTTTGACATGGTCGAAAGCTGGGAATTTTTAGCTTCTAACTACCAAGACAAGTTAGCCCAGATACTCAAAACCTACCAGTACGGTCTAATTTGATGGCTCGACCAATCATTAAAAAATTATTATTGTTGAGTTTCGATACCTTGGGCCCAACCTACCTGGTGCGATCGCCACTATCAAAGACTAAAGCAATAGCCATAGTAGAAGAATTTGTATATTTATTTTAGCTTAGATCAAAGCACCAGTGCAATTGTACTAAATAGGCCAACAGGCGAGAATCAATTTTTAAGGGGTTAGGATCAATTCTTTAACTCATTACTTCAAAACTCATTACTTATTACTCAACCACCACAAGTAACATTAGGTAAAGATGCAAGATCTGAGTTAGTGGTGGTAGTTGAGAATTGATGCAGCAATGGTTGGGCGATCGCCCTACAAAATAGCGAGTAGGTTGGGTTAAAC
>NZ_JALKVM010000131.1:0-20298 GCF_057440575.1 Johannesbaptistia floridana | reverse complement strand
TTTTAAGGGCGATCGCATTAATTCTTTAACTCATTACTTCAAAACTCATTACTCAAATAATTACTCATTACTTCAAAACTCATTACTCATTACTCAAACACAACCAGTAACTTTGGGTAAAGATGCAAGATCTGAGCTATACCTACCCTAAGAAAGATTAGGAATAAAACTTACTTTATTGTACAATAAAGTAAAAATTAATTAATTAGTATTTTTTAAGTTTAAACAAATGTTTTGAGAGGGAGTAAAATTCATGTTATTTAAACGTTTTTTCACATTAATTCTGAGTTTATTGTTTTATTGGTTATCTTGGTCAGGAGTAACCCTCGCTCTACCTGATAAACTTTCCAATCCAGTAGACATTGCCCCCCCAGTCAGTGAATTTCTCTCTTCTTTACCAGAAAATAGCTATTATGCCATCAAACAAGTTAATCAAGTTAAAAGTATCTTTAAAGACAAGCAAGCTTTATTAGTTGATGTTAGGCAACCAGGAGAATATCGCTCAGGTCATATCCCCAATGCTATTAACCTGCCTCTTTCCACTTTAACAGAAAATTTAGACCAAATTCCCCATAATCGTCCAGTAATTTTCTACTGTTCTACAGGGTATCGTACCGCAATCGCTGTAATGTCTTTGCGTTTATTAGGCTATGATAACGTGACGGGATTTGCCCCAAGTATCGAAGGTTGGAAAAGCGCAGGAGAACCTCTGGAAAAATAAATCATTTTTTCTCAAATTAGAAGACAACCATTATGGAGAACCAATAAGGGTAGTTTTGATAGGTGGGGAGTCAATACTGCTCGGTTAAGAGAAAATTATTGATTAGAGTAAGGTTGAAAGGAGATTAGGTACAAAGCCAAAAACCCCTCTCCCTGCTCAGAAGCTCCCTGCTCCCTGCTTTCTCAGAAGGAATATGTTTGATTCTTATCCGAGCAGTATTGGGTGGGGAGTAGTTCAACAGTGTCAAGTTATCTTCTTAAAGAGTATTCGACTTTCTAGTCAAGGTTGAAGCGGAAAGGAGAAGCATGGGGACAAGCTACTAGTAAGCAGAAGGCAAAAAACATGGCTGCCTATATTCTCTATCAAAGCATCAAAAGCTCGAAGAAGCTCCACGAACAAGTTGATTCGATAAGTTATTAATTGCTAGTATGTTAATTTCGTAGTTTAATGACTTTTAATCGTTTTTCTATTAGTATTGCTAATACTAGTTGAACGTGATAGAACCAGTTAGCTTGGGTCGCATTTTTTCTGGTCAAGGGTATAGTTGTGAAATATTGTTTATTCAGATATGAGTAACTAAATACTCTTAACAAATATCCCACCCCTTATATTTATTGTTTTTTTAATACCCCCAAGGGAATTCGAATCCCTGTCGCCTCCGTGAAAGGGAGGTGTCCTAGGCCTCTAGACGATGGGGGCTTGTGTTTTCCACCTTTTTTAATATAACTGTTTTTAAAAATCCTGTCAAGGGTTTTTTGATTTTTTTGATAAACTTAGAGAACAGTTAGCCTTTATGCCTTAATTGAAACAAAATTTCTTGTGTTTGCGGGTCTAAACGGTTAAAAAGAAATCGCCCTCTAGATTTAGATTGGCGACTATTTCTTCTTCTAACCTTTGAAGCGCTTGATTCTACTTCTATTTTAAATTTTTCTGCGGAAAAACATTCTGCTCCATAACCCTTGGCTGTGAGTATCTGGGCTCTATCGGAAGTGGCCACTATTAAACGGGAACTAGAAGCACCCACTTCTCTACTATAGGCAGCGCAGACTTTCTCTATATAGGTATCTGCTGTTTGGGCATAGGCAGTATAATGAACTGATACCCCACAACTATATTTTTCTTTTTGACTTGGCGTTTTTTGAAAATGTGAATCAAATACTATTTCGGTTTTGTATCCTCGATAAGCACTATAGTTGATAATTATCGATATTAAATCACGGCGAGCTGATTCAAGACCTTCATAATCGCGAATCTTTTTTAGTCTTTCCCAGGCTCCGATGATGTTATAACCATCAACCAATAGCATTACCCGACCATAAGGGGAATTCATGGTTAAACTTAATATATTACTAATTTAAACAATTACTTTAGACAATCATAACAAAAATTTAAGATTCTAGGAAGGCTATTTAAGTCATTCTTTGCTTGAGGGATTGGCCGTTACCTTCAGCTACAACCTGACCATCTTTGAGCAAAAAAGCACCATCACAATAGTCTAGCTCTTCTAAACGGTGGGTAACCCATAGGGCCGTAATGCCTCTATTTTTAACTAGATTACGAACTTGACTTACTAATTCTAATTGTGTGTCTCCATCTAACAAAGCCGTGGGTTCATCAAGCAGTAAAACTTGAGAATGTCGCGCGATCGCCCCGGCGATCGCGATCCGTTGTTTTTGTCCGCCACTTAGAGCATAGATAGGACGTCTTTCTAAATGAAGTAAATTAACAGCTTGGAGAGCTTCTCTAACTCTTTGTTGAGTTACTTCTAAGGAAAGATTTTCCTCAACTAATCCAAAAGCTACATCAGCAGCTACTGTAGGCATAACTAATTGATGATCTGGATTTTGAAAAACAAAACCCAGGGGTTTAGTGGTACTTAATCTTCCTTTTTGGGGTTTAAGCAACCCTCCCAACAGACGTAGTAAAGTAGATTTACCACTGCCATTATTTCCCAGAAGCATCCAAAACTCTCCTTTTGGAACATGCAAAGAACAAGAATTTAATACTTGTTTCCCCTGACTCCAACTAAAACTTACTTCCTCTACCTCAATGGCGGAATTTTTCATTCTCCTCCTACAGCAGCAAAAAACCCAGCGCTTTTACCTGTGGTAGTAGAACCAGAGTTTTCTGAGAGAATCACTGCACTAATTTCACTGCTAGAAACTGCCACTACCTTTCCTTCTTCTTTATCACAACGCAGTTCAATAACTGTGGGAGAAGAAGATGTCATTGCTTCTAATATTTTTTGGTAGAGAGCTTGAGCCTCTTCTTGTTCCTTTTTTTGTACTGATACAGGTAAAGGAACACTCTTGATCATTACATTAATCGTTTGCATAGTTCAACTCGATATCTAAATTTTAACTTTTATTAACGTTTTTGTTGCCAATTACGCACTTTCTCATTTATTATAGTAGTTAGTTAACAAAAATAAACAATTCTCATAATAAAGTAATCTTTTCTAAGATGCTTTTCGAGAGTTAACGCTATCGTAGTTATCTCAAAATAAGAAAAAGGAATAAATTCTATGACTATAGCAGTAGGACGTGTATCCCAACAGAGAGGGTGGTTTGACGCCCTTGATGATTGGTTAAAACGCGACAGATTCGTATTTGTAGGCTGGTCAGGCTTACTACTATTCCCCTGTGCCTACATGGCCTTAGGTGGATGGTTAACTGGAACCACTTTCGTAACATCTTGGTACACTCACGGATTAGCAAGTTCATACCTAGAAGGATGTAACTTTTTAACCGTAGCGGTATCAACTCCCGCAGACAGTATGGGACATTCCCTACTATTTTTGTGGGGACCTGAAGCAGGTTGGAACTTCACTCGTTGGTGCCAAATCGGAGGACTTTGGAGCTTTGTAGCTTTACACGGTGCCTTCGCATTAATCGGCTTTATGTTACGTCAGTTTGAAATATCTAGACTAGTAGGAATCAGACCATACAACGCTATTGCTTTCAGCGGACCCATAGCCGTATTCGTTAGCGTATTCTTAATGTATCCCCTAGGACAATCAAGCTGGTTCTTCGCTCCTAGTTTTGGAGTAGCAGGAATCTTCAGATTTATCCTATTTTTCCAAGGATTCCATAACTGGACATTAAATCCTTTCCACATGATGGGGGTAGCAGGTATACTAGGTGGAGCACTATTATGTGCCATCCATGGAGCCACAGTAGAAAATACTCTGTTTGAAGATGGTGAGCAAGCAAACACATTCCGTGCCTTCAGCCCAACTCAAGCAGAAGAAACCTACTCAATGGTAACAGCAAACCGTTTCTGGTCACAGATATTCGGAATTGCATTCTCCAACAAACGCTGGTTACACTTCTTCATGTTATTTGTACCAGTAACAGGACTATGGATGAGTGCTGTAGGAGTAGTAGGATTAGGGTTAAACTTGAGAGCTTATGACTTCGTATCTCAAGAGTTAAGAGCAGCAGAAGACCCAGAATTTGAAACCTTCTACACTAAAAACATTCTGCTCAACGAAGGATTAAGAGCATGGATGGCTCCCCAAGACCAACCACACGAAAAATTTGTATTCCCTGAAGAAGTATTACCACGTGGTAACGCTCTCTAAAGAGATTGCATAATTAAACATAATTAAATAGGTTGAAGCCCCATCTAGATAGGTGGGGCTATTTTTTGGGTTCGCGATTGATGATATTCTTTAATCGAGCCAATAAAACTTTAAGAGTTGTAATATTTTTTAAAAATTTACATCATAAGTGCCCTTCCTACCGTATGATCGAGAATAAAGTTTTTTAATATTCTCACAATATTTGGAGGTTTTCTTAGTGTCTATTCCTCTTTTAGAATACACACCCAATAGTCAGAATCAGCGAGTAGAAGGATACGTAGTTCCTGGAGACGAGGAACCCAGAATCTATTCAACAGAAAATATGCTTTCTGGTTCAGAATTAGATGATTTAATTTGGGCTTGTTACCGTCAAATTTTCAGTGAACATCAAATTCTCAAACGTAACCGTCAAAAATTCTTAGAATCACAACTACGTTCAGGACAACTGACAGTACGTGATTTTATCGCCGGGTTAGCTACTTCTGATACCTTTTTGAGACTCAATTTTGAGAATAATAGTAACTATCGTTTTGCAGAAATTTGCGTACAACGCATTCTCGGACGAGATGTTTACAACGAAAGAGAAAAAATTGCTTGGTCAATTGTTATCGCTACCAAAGGCGTTAAAAAGTTTATTAACACCTTGGTAGAAAGTGAGGAATACATGAATAACTTCGGTTATGACACTGTACCTTATCAACGCCGACGCAATCTACCTCAAAGAGATATGGGAGAAACTCCCTTTAACCTGAAAACACCTCGCTACGGGGAATATCATCGGGCACAATTGGGATTCCCTCAAATCGTTTGGCAAAACGCTGTACGACGTTTTACTCCTCAAGAGAAAACTACCAAAGCAGGAGATCCTTCACAATTTTTGGGTATGGCTCGTAATTTAGCACCTAAAAACAGCACAGTTCCTCGTGTATCAGCCATGAATATCAATATCGAAGCTAGTGTTCCCTATCGTCGTAAATAGGAAAATGAGTTACTAACTCTAAATTAGTTTCTCAAATTTCTTTTAGGTGCGAATAAATATGACCGCCAAGTTTTCTCTAGTTATTCTGCAAAAAGTAGATAATTAGAGGAGAATTGGCGGTCACGATAATTATAAATTAGTTAAATTAAGCCCCAATACTAATAATCCAAGTTCCCACATATAAGCGTATAGGAATCTCTCCGGCAGCAATAACATCACAGTTAAAATAAAAAGTACCACCATAGCGAGGATTTTTTACATTAGACATGACTATTTCTACTTTTCTAGCTTCTGTAATAGGTTCTTCTAAATCAATTTCTAAAAGGTAATTCTCCTGGTCCCAAACCACTTCACGCAGAGGCAGAGATTCATCATCCATTCTCACCTCAATACGATCCACATCAAATTTACCTTTGTAGTAATCAGGATATTTAATAATAAAACTAGCAGCACCTTCAGTCATTTTTTTACCAGAGATACGTAAACGGTAACGATCCCAAGTATTTTCTTGACCACCAAAATCTAGATGATAGTTAAGAATATTTTCGCGATCAACACCACTAAAGATGGTTAAACCAGGATTACTTTGAGCCGTAACAATTAGAGGAGCGATCGCCCCAACAAATCCAGAAATAACTAAACTCCACACCAACTTAGATTTCAACATATTACCTCCACGATTAAATAAAACTCACTTCACTCTTATTTAAAGGTAACAAAATCAACCAAAATTTTAAATAAAACATGGCAATCTATAAAACAAGTTGAAGAAAACCCAAAAATTTTGGGGATCGAACTAAGATGATCACTATGTCGAAAAAAAGCAAGCGAGTGTGAATTATCCACAGATCATCAAAATCTGCATAGGAACAAACAATCTAGTAGCAACTCAAAAAAATTCTGGGCTGATGTTTCGGCAAAAGGAAAAAACTGTGTCAAGTCTTAATCTAAAAATTGACCAACAGTAACCTAAGAAAATAAAAATTAAACATACGCCCTTTTGTAAAATACTAAGTAAGGAGAATCTATGACAATTACCGTCGAACAACAACAACAAAGAGGCGAAATCTCTCCAGATACTCCCTCTCAAGCCAAAAAAATTGGTATACCAAAAGAAATTTACCCCAATGAATCCAGAGTAGCAGCGACTCCAGACACAGCTAAAAAATTGCAAAAACTAGGCTTTGAAATATTAGTAGAGTCACAAGCAGGTACAGGGGCTAACTTCAGTGATGAAGCCTATCGTCAAGCCAATTGTCAAATTATCGAAGACACTCAAACTTTGTGGCAAGAAGCAGATATTATCCTCAAAGTTCGCGCCCCTCAAGAAAATCCCAACATCAACAAACACGAAGCAGAATTACTAAGTCCAGGCAAAACCTTAATTAGCTTTATTTGGCCGGCACAAAATCCTGAACTGTTGGAAAATTTAGCTAAAACTCAAGCAACAGTATTAGCAATGGATGCAGTGCCTCGGATTACGAGAGCCCAAAAAATAGATGCCCTCAGTTCTATGGCTAATATTGCAGGTTATCGCGCCGTAGTAGAAGCAGCCAGCCATTTTGGACGCTTCTTTACAGGTCAAATAACTGCCGCAGGCAAAATACCCCCCGCTAAAGTACTAGTAATCGGTGCAGGAGTAGCAGGTTTAGCAGCTATTGGCGCAGCTAAAAGCCTAGGAGCAGTAGTTCGAGCTTTTGATACTCGTTTAGTAGTAAAAGACCAAGTAAAAAGTTTAGGAGCAGAATTCTTAGAACTAGAATTCAACGAAGATGGCTCAGGAGAAGGCGGTTACGCTAAAACCATGAGTAAAGAGTTCATAGATGCAGAAATGGCTCTATTCGCTCAACAAGCTCAAGAAGTAGATATCATCATCACCACAGCTTTAATACCAGGGAAAACAGCACCAGTGTTAATCACCAGAGAAATGGTAGAAAGCATGAAACCTGGGTCAGTAGTTGTGGATTTAGCAGCAGAACAAGGGGGCAATTGTGAGGTAACTAAACCCCACGAAATCTCCGAATATCAAGGAGTAACTATCATCGGTCTCACAGATTTACCTAGTCGCATGGCTAGTCAGTCCAGTCAATTATACGGCAATAATCTCTGCCATCTACTCAAAGAAATGGGGGGATCAGAAAATTACCGCGTAAATCTTGAAGATGAGATGATTCGCAGCGCCTTAGTTCTTCACGAAGGACAAGTGACTTGGCCTGCACCAAAAATAGAGAAACCACCCGCACCAGCAGCAAGTACACCGACCGCAGCTACTGTGGCTCAAACAGAAACTAAGTCATCTACTTCCGGCTTACTCTGGATTTTTATAACAGGACTAGCTCTAGTGGGAATTGGTTTAACGGCACCAACAGAACTTTTATCTCATCTAACGGTATTCGTTTTGGCATGTTTTGTGGGTTGGATGGTGATTTGGAATGTTAATCCAGCTCTACATACACCTTTGATGAGTGTAACTAATGCTATTAGTGGAATCGTGATTGTCGGTGGTATTTTACAAATGACTGGCCCAATTAGTTCCCCAATTACTATCCTAGGGGCGATCGCGATTGGCGTAGCCACTATCAACATATCCGGTGGCTTCTTCGTTACCCAAAGAATGTTAAACAAGTTCCGTAAATAAATACAACAGGAGTTTCAGGAAAAAATCTATGTCTTTAAATCTTCAAACAGTAATCTACATTGCGGCAAGTGCCCTGTTTATTCTCAGTATCAGCGGACTTTCCCAACACGAAACCTCTCGCCGTGGTAATATTTACGGCATGATTGGTATGTTGCTTGCTTGTCTAGCAACGGCTTTTAGTCCCCAAATTAGCAATTACCTCACTCTAGGAGTATCAATAGTCCCCGGTGTGATTATTGGTATTCTGGCTGCTTCTCTCGTAGCAATGACACAAATGCCCCAAATGGTAGGCTTACTCAACAGTTTTGGTGGCTTAGCAGCAGCTTTAGTCGGCTATGCTGAATATCTCAAATTAGATACCTCCCTAGCTAGTTCAGCAGTTACTATTCAAGAAGTAGAAATCTATATAGGGGTATTAATTGGTTCCGTTACTTTTACAGGTTCTGTTGTTGCTTTCGCTAAACTCCAAGGCTTAGTTAGTAGTAAGCCGATGGTTTGGCCTGGTCATAATCTCTTTAATCTCTTCTTATTAGTGGCGGCTTTTGGTCTTATAGTGCCTTTTTTAGGTATCGTCAATGTACCTCTAACAGGCTTGCAAATTTTAGGGATTATGACAGCAATTATGTCTCTATTTGGGATTCAAATGGTACTGGCTATCGGTGGTGCTGATATGCCCGTGGTTATTTCTTTTTTGAATAGCTATTCTGGTTGGGCAGGCGCGGCTACTGGTTTTATGCTCTCTAATGACTTACTAATTATTACTGGTGCTTTAGTTGGTAGTAGTGGCGCAATTCTCAGTTATGTTATGTGTAAGGCCATGAATCGCTCTTTTCTGAATGTGATTCTCGGAGGTTTCGGTGAAGGCGTCGGCACTAACAGTGGTAGTGGGACTAAAATCGAAGGAGAAGCTACCCCCATTAGTTCTCAAGAAACCGCTGAGTTATTAGAAAATGCCAGTAGCGTGATTATTATTCCAGGCTACGGTATGGCCGTATCTCAAGCTCAACACGGAATTTCTGAAATGACTAAAATTTTGCGCGATCGCGGTATTAATGTGCGTTTTGGTATTCACCCTGTAGCTGGAAGAATGCCAGGACACATGAATGTACTCTTAGCAGAAGCTAATGTCCCCTACGATATTGTTTTGGAAATGGACGAAATTAATGATGATTTTCCTCAAACTGATGTAGCTTTGGTAATTGGCGCTAATGACACCGTTAACCCCGCAGCCCAAGAAGATCCTACTAGTAGTTTAGCTGGTATGCCTGTTTTAGAAGTCTGGAAGGCAGAAAGCACCGTGGTAATGAAGCGGAGTCTTGGTAGTGGTTATGCTGGTGTTGCTAATCCTCTATTCTATAAAGATAATACTCAGATGCTCTTCGGTGATGCTAAGAAAAACATCGATGAAATTGTTGTTAATTTACGCAATTCCCGTAAGATTGGTCAATCTAGTCCCGAAAAAGTTTTAGCGACTTCTTAATTCAGTCATCCTAGTTAATTAATTTAAGCGTGCCTTGTTTTACAAGGCGCTTTTTTTATCGCAATCACAGTGTCCGCGCCAGTAATGGCGACTGCTATATGAAGTAGATTTACCATAGCATAAGTCTGGCAATTTTGAGTAAGTTTATTGCACCCCTAGATAAATATGTTAAAATTATAGATTGGAATATTATCAAACAAACTAACTATGGGATTAACACAAGCAGAAAAACAAGAAATTATGTCTCAGTATCAAATGCACGAAACAGATACAGGGTCAAATGAACTTCAGGTCGCTTTCCTTACTTATCGTATTAATCAACTTACAGAGCATCTGAAAAAAAATAATAACGACCATTCTTCTAGACGAGGATTATTAAAAATGATTGGTAATCGTCGCCGTATGTTAGCTTATATTAACAACAAAGATTCAGAACGCTATCAAGACTTGATTAAGCGTTTAGGTCTACGTCGTTAAACTTAAATAAGCGAGATTATTATTTATGTCTTCTGAGTCCTCCCGAGAAAAAATACCTTTTGAACCTCGTCAGAAAAAGAAAAAGACTAGTAAAAAGCCATCGCCAACAAATCAACCAGAAACTCCAAAATATTCTCGAAACTCAGCCTATAATTCAGATAATGCTCAATTATCTGCCATACCAGAAGTTGTTAGCCAACGTATGATTAAACGAATGGCTGCTTTTTCTGGTATTCCCACTGCTTTGGGGATAACATTGTTTTTGGCTTTCTATTGGGTTGTGAGTCACCAATGGTTTAAAGTTCCAACCCCAGCAGTAGTATTAAGTACTATGGCTTTGTTTGGCTTAGGAGTCTTAGGTTTGAGCTATAGTATTCTTTCAACCTGTTGGGATGAGGAAAGAACTGGTAATTGGTTCGGATGGAGTGAATTTCGTCTTAACACTCAACGTCTTTTTTCTGCTTGGAAAGCTGCCCGTCAAGAAGCTAGAGACAAGAAAAAGCAAGCAGAAAAGTAATTATACTTATTTTTATCTCCCTCGGTTAAAACTAAAACTAAGGAGTTAAAAAAGTTAGCTTATTTTTCAATCAGTGACGTAACGGGCGGCCTGATGCTTTTTGATTATTAGAAGAGGAATGCCAATTATTGTTACGAATAGTTGCGCTTCCTTCTTCTGCCTGTAGTATTACTAATAAGGGAGTAGGTTTCGCTTTTTGATCCCAATTAATGACTACGACGCGATTGTTAATTGTTGGAGTCCAATTTTCTTGACCATCTTCTGGACAAAGATATCTTTCTACACAATCTATAATCTCTTCTACCAGGCTACTACTAGTTCTTATTGGTAATTTCGTTAGCTTAATTTGCACCCTAAACAAAACGTTGGTTTTCCATTGTCCTTGACTTTCTATTTCATAGGTTACGTCGAAGGTTTTCTCTACCTGACGGCCACTAGTATTGGCAATACCCACTGTCGTTTCTTTTCTAGTGTCAGGACGTAACGCTTGAGAAATTAACTGTCTAACTTTGGTTTTGATTTGATTAACAATAGCATAATGAAATACTTCTTCATCCATGCGCATTCTTAGATAATCTAAGTTAAATTCCCTTGAATGCACTAAATCAGGATTAGTTTCCATTTTTTTGATAGTATTTAATGCTAGAGTTAATTTTTTTTTGATATCTTTATATTTATAGTCTTTAAACTCAATTGATTTTTTTAGTTTTTTAAGCTGCCATTGACTAACTATGAAAAGCACTAAAAAAATAACGGCTAATCCGATTGACCAATTCTCTAGTAAAAGCTTTTTAGCAGAAAGGGACTCTCCTGTCGTGTTCTCAGAAATCTCTTCTACAGGAGATGATGTTTGAGCTACTATATATTGTTTTTCGCTTATACTACTAACGTTAAGCCATGAATGTGACATTTTTCTCAGGTTGCTATTACTATTTTAATTATATATGTCTCTCTCTACTGATCACCCCAAATTATTATCTTTTTATAACATTTCACTTTTTAGAGAGGGAAAGTTAAAACTTTCCCCCATAAAAATTAAAACTAGTACGCCAATCCCATACTACGACTAGTCTCAGCTCCTAAATAAACACGGATGCTCAAAAAGTCGGTAGGACAAGCAGTTTCACAGCGTTTACAGCCGATGCAGTCTTCTGTACGAGGAGAAGAAGCGATTTGAGAAGCTTTACAGCCATCCCAAGGTACCATTTCTAAAACGTCTAGAGGACAAGCACGAACACACTGGGTACAACCAATACAGGTATCATAAATTTTGACACTATGAGACATTAAATCTTGACTCCTTATCTAAAGTTTTTTTACAAGATTGATAATTACAGCTCAAAGGCTAGTTTAGCTTAGTATCGCCTTGTTAATCTTAAAAATAAAACATAAGTTTAAATTATGTAACAATTCCCTAAATTTGTTACATTTGTTGATATTTTTTAATAAAAAATATGATCATTCATTACCGATGTAGTTAAATATGAGTTAATATAAGTTAACTTAAGATATTAGCAGCAAGACGAAATCCGACTCGATTAACGCGACGATGTGGCCGTAAATAGTAACGGCAAGCAGCACGACAAAAACGGGGCAAATCATACCAAGAACCCCCTCGGATGATTCTATATTGCTCTGAATAATTAGATAACCAAGGAGAACCATCATTGGGTGCTCCATAATAATTATTATGCCAGTGATCGGCACACCATTCCCAAACCAATCCATGTAAATCACCTAGACCAAAGGGATTTTTACGACTAAAATAACCGACACAAGTAGTTTTACCTAAAAAGACTTTGTTTTCAGCGATAGCATTGCCGCCGCGAGCATCATAATTAGCTATGTTACTACTGAGATAATTACCAAACCAAAATTTAGTGAGAGTGCGGCCACGGCAGGCATATTCCCATTCAGCTTCACTAGGAAGACGATATATTCTCCCGGTTTGTTGGGAGAGGCGATCGCAAAATTCCACAACTTCATACCAAGAAACTTGTTCTACAGGCAGATTATCGCCAGGAAAGTAAGCTGGTTTTGAATTGAGAGGTATATTGATTCTAGGATATGTGGCGACCATTTGCCATTGCTTTTGAGTAACTGGATAGGTACTGAGATAGAATTGGGGAACTTTCACTAAATGTTGAGGTCTTTCATCGTTACTACTATCTGAATCAGTTAAGGGAGACCCCATTAAAAAAGTTCCTGGAGGAATTGCCATCATTTCCAGGAAGAGGAGATCTCCCAATTCAATAATTAGTTTTTTGTAATTATTTACTGGCTGTTTAGTCTTTATTAGTTGTGTAACTTTTGGTTTCCCCATCACATTCATTTGTTTAGAGGCCAACAAAAAAGTTTTTTCTCCCAACCATTGACTGACACCATTGAGAGCATATACATACCCATTTAACCAATTAATTATTCTTTTATAGGTGTGTGAATCTACTTGAGTTAAAATTAGAATAGCGATTTTACCAGAGCGAATAATTGCGGCGATCTCAGCTAAATCTCCCAAAGAATGTAGAGTAATAACCACCAACTCATCATTAATAGCCGCAAAAGAGGGTGAAAAAATTGTTCCCAAGGAAGATAAAGCAAAGAGATTGAGCATAAATAGACAAAAGAATTTCGTTGCTTTTGATTATTTTAACTGAGTGAGCGAGAAGTCCCCAGTGCTGTTAAGCCTGGGGATGAAAGCGAACATCATTATTTATGCTATAATATCTTTATCACTAAGTATGTTGTTTGATAATGTATCAGGCAGTTAAATTTAGATTATATCCCACTCAATCGCAACAAGAAGCTTTAGCTAAAAGCTTTGGCTGTTGTCGATGGTATTATAATTATGCTTTAGATTTATGCCAAAAAACTTATCAAGCAACCGGTAAAGGACTATCTCGTTATGGGATACAAAAGCTATTACCTCAGCTTAAAAAAGAATACCCTTGGCTTTCAGATGCTTATTCTCAATGTCTACAAGTAGTAGCCCTAAATTTATCTACTGCCTATAAAAACTTCTTTGAAAAACGAGCAAAATTACCTAGATTCAAATCAAAGCACAAAAAACAATCGATTACTTATCCTCAAAACTTCAAGTTTGAAGGTGATTATCTTAAGCTTGATAAAAAGCTAGGTAAAATATATTGTCGTCGTCATCGGGAAATTGAAGGAAAAATAAAAAGTGTAACTATTTCTCTAAATCCTGATGGGAAGTATTTTGTTTCGGCTTTAGTTGATGATGGTAAAGATTTGCCCAAATCCTCAACTGAAGGGAATGCTGTAGGTATAGATTTAGGAATAAAAGATTTTGTTATTACAAGTGACGGAAGTAAATACAGTAACCCAAGATATCTAACTAAACATCAAAAAAATCTCAAAAGGAAACAACAAAAACTCTCACGCAAAACAAAAGGAAGTAACAGCAGAAACAAAGCAAAACAAAAAGTAGCCAAAGTACACTCGAAAATAAAAAGATGCAGGGAGGATTTTCTACACAAACTATCCCGTAAAATAGTTAACGAAAACCAAGTAATTGCTGTAGAGAATCTGAATGTAAAAGGCATGGTAAGAAATCATAAATTAGCCAAAGCAATTAGTGATTGCTCTTGGGGGATGTTTTGCACTATGCTTAAATATAAGGCTGAGTTTGAAGGTAAAGTATATATTGAGGTAGGCAGGTTTTTTCCCAGCTCAAAAACTTGTAATGTGTGTCTAAATCAAGTAGAAAGTTTACCTCTAGACATCAGAGAATGGACTTGCCCTAGCTGCAAAACCAATCATGATCGCGATATAAATGCGGCTATAAATATCAAAAAAGAAGCTTTACGGATAATGTCGTTGGGGACCTGCGATACTGCTAATGGAGGGAATGTAAGTCAAATGGGGAAACCTTCGGTTTTGTCAGATGCAATTCCTGTTGAAGTTAGAAGCCCCGTCACGTAAGTGCGGGGTAGTTCACTGTAACTGTCAACAGGCTTAACAACTCAATACTTAAATGTGTAACAATCAAATAAGAGTTGTATAGATAGATTAAAAATGGATTCACCTATTCAGGCTGTACAAGCCCCTTACACAGGCGATGCCTATTATCGTACCCCTCCCCCGGATTTACCTTCGTTATTGCTAAAAGAACGAATCGTTTATCTAGGTCTACCCTTGATTTCCCCGGATGAATACAAAGATCAAATTGGAATTGACGTGACTGAGTTAATTATTGCTCAATTACTCTATCTCCAATTCGATGATCCTGATAAACCCATATACATGTATATCAATTCCACGGGAACATCTTGGTATGGAGGCGATGCGATTGGTTTTGAAACAGAAGCCTTCGCTATTTACGATACCCTCAAATATATCAAACCCCCAATACACACTATTTGTATTGGTCAAGCCATGGGAACTGCGGCGATGATTTTAGCTGCGGGAACTCCTGGATGTAGAGCCAGTTTACCCAATGCTACAATAATTCTACATCAAGCCCGTCAGGGTACCCAGGGACAAGCCACAGATATACAAATCCGTGCCCGAGAAGTTTTAGCTAATCGGCGCATGATGATGGAGTTACTTGCTCAAAACACTAATCATCCTGTAGAAAAAGTCCAAAAAGACTCAGATCGGATGTATTATATGACTCCCGAACAAGCCAAAGAATATGGCTTAATCGATAAAATTCTCACAAGTCGCAAAGACTTACCTTCCCCTGTACCTTCAGTTAGTTAATTGTTGATAATATGCCTATTGGTGTTCCTAAAGTCCCCTATCGTTTACCCGGTCAACCCTATAGTGACTGGATTGATATTTACAATCGCCTTTATCGAGAAAGAATTATCTTTCTCGGAAGAGGTGTTAATGATGGTTTAGCCAATCAAATCATCTCAGTAATGCTTTACTTGGATTCAGAAGACCCTGGTAAACCAATTTATCTCTATATCAATTCTCCTGGTGGTTCCGTAACTGCTGGTTTAGCTATCTATGACACTATGCAGTATATCAAATCAGATGTAGTTACCATCTGTGTTGGTTTAGCTGCTTCCATGGGTGCATTTTTACTAACCGCAGGTACTCCTGGAAAACGTTTAGCATTACCCCATTCTCGCATTATGATTCACCAACCTCTAGGTGGCATCCAAGGACGGAGACAAGCCACTGATATTGAAATTGAGGCGAATGAGATTTTGCGTATTCGGGATCAGCTAAATAGAACCATGAGTCACCACACAAAACAGCCTCTAGAGAAAATTGAGAGAGATACAGACCGTGACTTCTTTATGTCTGCACAAGAAGCTAAAGATTATGGTTTGATTGACCAAGTAATTGAGGAGACTCCCAATTAACTCTCAATTATCTTAAACGGAGAGGGGGAGATTCGAACTCCCGGAAGCTTGCACTTCATCCGATTTCAAGTCGGACGCAATCGACCACTCTGCCACCTCTCCATGACACAACCTACAGTATAGCTAAAAAAAGGGGTTTTGACTACCCCTTTTTTTTATTTTTTTGTCAAACTCCAAATCTTAAGGGACTATTAAGTTTTTTGTAAAACTCCAAAATTTAACCACCTGTTAATCAAAGCTTTACGTAATCTTAACCTTAGGAGCTTATCTTAAAGAAGGTTAAAAATTATACAAACCAATATAAACACTACACATTCTTTTAGAAGAGGCTTCAAAGATGGCAAATATTGGAGAAACTACAGCATTGATTCCTGAGGCAGGTAGTTCTACCCTTCCCGAACATCTGCAAGACGGAGGAAGTGGTGATACAGATTTTCCCTATGGAGATTTCAAAGCACTAGCGACTGTAGGGGAGATGGACCCCGAAAGTGGCCACGTATTAACTGGATATCCAGATGGTCAGGCAGCTTGGCTGGCAGATGAAGATACTGTGCGCGTAGCCTATCAATCTGAATCCTACGCCACTATGTCCAACGAGACATACCCTTGGGAAATGGATAGCGGAGTAACCTTCACTGGTTCTCACCTCCATTATATCGACTACGATCGCGCGGCCTTTGCTGAGTTCCTGGAAAACGATAGCGCGGCTAGTGAAATGTTTGAGGGTGCGGGACATCTATTCAACACAGTCTACAACGTGTTTGGTGAGATTGTAGACGGCAAAAACGACGACCCAACTGACTTGAGTGCTAAATGGGGTAACCAAGCCCTAGCAGACGGAACACTCCTTGAGTTTCGTGAAGAACAACAACTCACTCTAGGAGACTTCTTCTTTCACTCTTTCTGTGGTGCTTACTACGAGCAAGCAAATAAGTATGGCGACGGCATCGGCTTTGAAGATGATGTATGGCTAATGGCCGAAGAGTGGAACATTGGCGACGACATGTACCCAGATCCCGATGGCGATGGTCCTCTTACCGGAAATGACTTCTTTACTGGTACTATGGGTCTAGCTTCAATGGTTGTAGACATCGCTAACGAAACTGCCTATACAGTACCCGCACTAGGTCAGTCTGGTTACGAGAAAATTCTGCCCCTTAACTCAGGACATGAAGACTATGTGGTTCTTGTTACTTCAGGATATAACCTTGAGGTTGAGCCTGCACCCCTGAGAATCTACGTTGGTAAAAAGGGTGTTGGTGCTGATGGTAATCCCTTACCTGAAGATGCCAGTGAAAGAGATTCTTTCTTAGGTCGCAACGGTCTACTTTACGGTCAGTTATATGGCATGGCTCTGGATACAGAGACTTATGGAGATATAGGTATTGAAAATATTGATGCCGACGAATTCATGATGGATGCCTATGCCACCGATGCTGACGCTCCCGAAAACTTTAGCGCTCGTTACTATCCTACTAGCTATCAATGGGATGGCTTCGATACTCCAGAAAACGCTAATGAAACAGAGGTATTCTTGTGGGAACAAGATGGCGATGAGGGCGAACCCAACGAGCAACCAGATGGCTACACCTACTTCAACGGTGACAGCAAGGTAGAGCACCCCGCAGTAGACCCAGACATCACCAAACATCGCTATATCCAAGACTTAACCACTCCTGGTGCTCAGTTAGGGATTGATTTTACTAACATCGTCGAAGAGTTAACTAACAATGATGCTGATGGCAACGGTTTACCCGATTACTTATCAGCAGAGGTAACCAGAATCCTCGCTGGTGTAGACGGCGCTTTAACACTAGAAACTGACGGTAAAGGTAAGGGTCACATCGGTCCCAATAATCCTGATGGTGAACAAGACGCTTCCATTCATATCGAAACTGGCCTAGCACAGATGAAGGATAATGATGGTCTACAGTGGATTAAGACTTCTGATGGTGACTACTTAATCGTTGATGAAGACTCCGGTAACGACTATGGAGAGCGCAAGTATGTTCTACCCATTGATGGTGAAACTTTACAACTAGAAGAGGAGGGCACTGGTTATTTCCTAGCACAAGCAGGTGGTGCTCTTAATCCTCGCGCTCTTGCTGAAGTTGCCGCTATTCCTGGCACCTTCTCCTCCGCTACAAGTTCTGAGTTTTCTGGTTCTTGGAACGTAACACATCTCGTAGCTCAGAAGGAGGACGGTAGCTTCTACACTATGGAGGAGTTAGCTGGTACTGGTGCTCAAGAAGTTATCGGCACTTTACCTCTAGATGAACAAACTCTAATTGGTGTGGTGCAGCATAGAGGCGAATCCGGTGGCATCATTGCTGAGCGTAACGCAGACCAAGGCGGTCAAATCTTCCAGTTCAATATTGACCTCGATGGTGATGACTCAGAATCTCCTACTCCAGAATCCCCCATTGTCTTTGGTACTGCTGATGCTGATATGTTTGATTCAGAGGTATCTGATGAGAGCGGTTTTGTGGGTTCAGGACAAAGTCTATTTGCAGGCGGCGGTGATGATACTGTAGATGTTAGCTTCGCTGAAGGTGATAACCGTATTGACTTAGGTTCTGGTGATGACCTCCTCTTCGGTGGCAGTGGCGATCGCATCCTGGCTGGTTCTGGTGATGATACCATGTTCCTAACCAGTGGTGAAGGTGGTAATGTTGTTACTGGTGGTGAGGGTGCTGACCAATTCTGGTTACTTACTGACAGTGTAGATATGCCTGAAGAAGCTCAAACTATAACTGACTTTACTATTGGTGAAGATGTTATGGGCTTCGGTGCTACTGGACTTGGTTTCGACGATTTAAGCATTACTGCTGATGGTAGCAACGCTATAGTTAGCGCTAACGGTAACGAGTTAGCTATGCTTCTTAATACTGAAGCAACTAGTTTAACAGCTTCTGACTTTGCTTTCGTCGGTTAGAAATTTAGATAAATTTAAATTAATCAGGAGAAGAGTTATTCTCTATTAGCTCTTCTCTTTTTTGATTAAATTTTGAGTTAAAATATATTCGTTAATTAAACAAAAACTAAAAATGGCCAAAGCAATCTGGAACAATGTCGTTTTAGCAGAAAGCGATAACTGTGAAATAGTAGAAGGTAACTACTATTTTCCCCCTGATTCAATTAATCAAGAATATTTTCAACCTAGTAGTAAGCAAACTACTTGTTTCTGGAAAGGACAAGCTAATTACTATACTCTAGAAGTAAATGGACAAAAGAATGAAGATGCTGCTTGGTATTATCCAACTCCCAAAGAAAAAGCCAAAAATATTGCTAATTATGTAGCTTTTTGGCGAGGTGTTCAAGTAGAGAGTTAAATCTTGATGAATGATTATTGAGCTTTAGATTTATAAGTAATACTAAATTCTTTCGTTAAACTTACATCTTCCACCAGTACTTATGTACTAAATTAACCTCAGAAAAAGTTCATTTCTCTTTACCCTAAGATTTTGCAAAGGTCAACCAATTTTTAAGCGCGATCGCATTAATTCTTTAACTCATTACTTCAAGACTCCTTAGTCATTACTCCTTACTCATTACTCCTTACTCATTACTCCTTACTCATTACTCATTACTCATTACTCATTACTCAACCACCACCAGTAACATTAGGTAAAGATGCGAGGGCTAAATACAGTTGAAAAATATTTACTCATTACTGCTAAAACTTGCTCATTTGATTAGCTAAATAGTCATAATGGGTAAGTTTTAGTCGGTTGACAATTAGGGACAAAGGGATAATTGAGAGATAATTACTGTGTTTTCCCCTTGATTATAAGTCGTTTAGTGCGCTATTAGAGAAAATATAGACCAACTATTGTTTAGCAATGATATAATCCACTTTTCGCACGTCAAATAGTATGATGAAGAGGAGTCAGGAGTCAGAATTCAGGAGTCAGTATATTTTGTTTATATTACACAAAAAATTCCTAGGTTTTTTTGAGTAGAAGTACTCAGATTTTTTTAAGTACTTTTGTATTTTTAAATAACTTAAAATATTCTTAAAGCTTACTAAGTATTAATTACTAACTCCTGACTCCTGGCTCCTGGCTCCTGACTCCTTTTTTCCAGGTTACAATTAGAAGTGCGTATGGGTCTGATATAATATTGATACTTAAGTGGTTGTTGATGATGGTGAAAAAAAAATCTAATACCCTAAGTTATGTCAAAGCATTGCCAACACCAATAAACGAGTTAAATACTTTGGGCTTTACTAGTTTTGAGATGTTTTTAACAGCTTATGAGCCTATTTATAGAGAAGCAGTTTGTGAAACAGTAAATCATTTAATAAACTGTCAGGGTGATTATTGTCCCATCGAAAAGAAATGGTTAAATCAAGTAAAGTTTGACCAATCAAAATGGAACAGTTACTTACAAAATAAATACCAACTTTTAAAGCGTCACGCCAATGGAATAATAGCAGACGCCCAAGGACAAGTAGGTTCAGCAATTGAATCTAGAAAAGACTATATAAAACACAGTAAAGGTAAATTAATTTCAGCACAGACTTGGTTAAAAAGGAAAATAAAACTAATTAAACAGACAAATAAGT
>NZ_JALKVM010000130.1:0-20319 GCF_057440575.1 Johannesbaptistia floridana | reverse complement strand
TAGGGCGAAGCCCGTAACGCACCTAGATGAGTAATGAGTAATGAGTAATGAGTAACGAGTTTTGAAGTAAGAAGGTAGCCTGTAGGGTGTGTTAGGGCGAAGCCCGTAACGCACCAAACATGAGTAATGAGTAATGAGTAATGAGTAATGAGTTTTGAAGTAAGAAGGTAGTAGCCTGTAGGTTGGGCAGGGAGATAACCCAACAAACTAGTGACTTGCTAACAGTAATGGCGATTGCTATAACTCATAGATTTCTAAAGGTAAATCATCAGGATCTTTAAAAAAAGTAAACTTTTTCTGAGTGATTTCATCAATTCTAATCGGTTCAACTTTGATGTTTTTCGATTCTAAATCAGCAACAGTTTCAGCAATATCTTCTACTTCAAAGGCTAAATGTCTCAATCCACAATTTTCTGGACTACATCTGGGAGCAGGATTAGGAAAAGAAAAAAGCTCAATCATATCGTTATCAGCTACTCTTAAATCCAGTTTGTAAGAATTACGATGCTTTCTAAAAGTCTCATTAATAATCGAAAATCCTAATATTTGAGTATAAAAATATTTAGATTTTTGATAATCTGAACAAATAATAGCAACATGATGTATTTTATTAACTTTCATGGAAATAATCCTGGTTTTTTAGTTAATTTTACGATATTTAATCTAAACTCTTGGTAGAAAACCTACCCCTGTGAGGTATCCCTCTTAGGGGATGAAGATTGGGAGACGGATTTTCGTTGCTTGACTTCTTGTATGTTTTGATATTCGCTTTTCCCTTGACTGTTACATTCAATTTGTCCTTTTCCTTCTACCCCTTCTTCTTCTAATGCTTCAAAAATAGCTTTGGCATTTTGTTGAGTTGCTGTTTCATCAATTAAAGTTGGACTAAAAGTATTTATAGAAATAGAATTAGCCCCAAATTCTTGTTCAGGTGAAATCACTGTTACTACTTCGTCTCCAGCAATATTTTTCATTTTAACTACATAGGTATTGCGTTCGTCTTCACCTTCGTAAACAGCGTCTTCTATTTCATAACCCATACTAGTTAGAGTTTCTGCTACTTTATCAGCAATTTCTATCCTTAATTGAGAACTTAAGATTGATAATTTAGCTTGTTCAACTATTTCTCCTAGTTCTGGTTCTAATTTCATTATTTTCTCACCAATAGCTTTAATTTCTTCAGTAGTTAAGGTTTTTTCTCCTTCTAGTAACTGCTTTTCTAATTTTGTGAGTTGATTAAGATATTCTGTGAGTCTGCCATTAACCCAGTAATCAACTTCGACTGGAAATTTTTCTCCTTCGTCAACTTCACCAATTTCTATTTCACATTGGCGATTAGCTTGTACTTCGGCGATTAAACTACGTAAATCCGAGAAGGTGGAATTATAATATAGTAACCATTCTTGTTCCTTTTGTTCTAACTCTAAACGTAAATCTGCTAACTTATAGTAAGCTTGTTGAGAATTAGCGATCGCTGCTTCAGTAATACCTTGATTTATATTATACTGTACTGTATTTAATTCTCGTTTTAAATCATCAAGACGATTAGGTGCAAAACGTTGATGTTGATAATTTTGTTCAATCTGGTGCCAAATGCTGTTAACATCACTTAGTAAATCTTGAGCGATTTCTAATTTTCGTTGCTCTTTTTTTTCTATATTACCAACTACTTGATTAATTTGCTTTTGCAGGATTTCTTGACCTTGTTGGCGGGCTTTTCTTTCTTCTTGAATTAAATTAGTAAACTTACTATCTTGTTCCTCAATTAAGTTTAAATATTCTTGTCGTTGTTGTCTAGTAATCTTTAAATATTCTGCCCGTTGTTGGCTAAATCCTTGATTCATTGCTGATTCTAACCGGGAGGATTCTCTCGCCAAGGCTTGTTTTTGACGATATTCTGAGGCTTGTAAATTCTTTTGGAATTCTTTTCTTTGACGTTGCAACCTTTGATTCGTTTCTCTTTCCATATTTTGCAAATCACCATGTAATTGAGTAATTTGTTGTTCTTGTAATCGAGATCTTCTTTCTAAAGGTGCTAAACTCTGTTGTAATTGTTGATTAGCTTGATTTCTAATCGCGTTTAAACGTTCTGGTAAATCTTGACTCAGGGAACGTAAACGACTATCTTGTTGTTGTAAACGTCTTAATTCTCTATCTTGAACACTAACATAACGTTTTTTTTCGCCACTCATAATTTTTAGCCCCATTCAATTCAAGCGTTTTTCAGTCTTATCATGTATATATGATATCTTAATACCTGTCTTAGTATCTTCAGTTTCTCAGAAAATACCACAAAAATCCTCACTGTAATCATGATAATATAAAAAGGCTTTCGAGGGATTGAAATCAAAATCGATAAAAATGTTATGGTCTTCAATCTGATTACTAATGCACTATTTAACATTTAAGGTCATACCGATTTAAGGCTAAGCAACTTCCAATTCAGCAACGCCATCTAAAAAGTAACAATTTCCCTTAGTTTTTTCTCTGATTTTTCGTGTTTTTTTCTAGCTTGACTTAATTCATTATCAAAGGTTTTTAATAATTCTTGGATTTGTTTAATAATTTCATTGATTTTTTCTTGGTCAATAGGTAATAAATTGGCTAATTCTGAATCTGCTTGATAATGATTTTTTAAATTATATTCAATTTCTTGGATAGTGACTTGATACTTATTAAAGTCTTTAATAGTTTTCTTCAGTTTTTCTCTAGTTTTTATGAATTCTTGTTGGCTTTCGTTGAGTTCTTCTAAACTATTTTTTAAACTATTATTAAGGTTAGCTGATTTATTATTAATATTAGTAATCTGCTCTTTTGTGGTACTAATCATTTTGTTTTCTAATCTATTTTTCCGTTGATTAAATACCTGAATCTCTAATTCTAGTTGTTCTTGCAATTGTTTTAAGTCACTGAGTTCGTTTTCAACTTCTAATTTTTTTTGCTTTAATTCCTCTAAACGTAATTTTTGAGGAGAGATCCTATTAGTTTTATTATCTATTTCTAATCTTAAATTATCAAGGTTAACCTGATTTAATTCTTGTTCTATTTTTTCTAATTCCGTTTTCTTTTCTTGTAAAGTTAATAACTCTTGTTGACTTTCTCGTAAAAGTTTTTCTGCCTCAAAAAGTTTTTGGCATTGTTCTATTAATGCTGATTTTTTTTGATTAATTTGTTGAAATTCACTAATTTTATCAGTGATTTTTGTGGTTAATGTGGGAGGAATTGGTAAACTTGATAAGAGATTCTGCCATTGCTTTAATATTTTTAACTGTTGTGGTAAAGTTTTGTTAAGAGCGATCGCCCAAGCCGCAATAGTTTCTTGATCATTTTGAGCTATATTTTGTAAAGTAGTAACGGGAAAAGTTTGTTCTAATAAATCTATAACTCCACTAAGTAACTCAAAAGGCAATTCGATATTATCAAAATCGAGTAAATTATCTTCGCTGTTAATTTGATTAATAATTTGGGAAATTTTCTCTACAGATTGATTCATATTAATCCCTATATTTGAGCAAAATCTTGTTGAAAATTAATTGGTGGTACACCTACCATTAAAGCAGAATCATTCCTAATCTGAATTTCTACATCTCGACGACGATTGGTAAATAAATCTGCCTCATCTATGTGGCGGTTAGTGAGAAAGTGTACTACTTGGTTATCAGAACCTCGCCATCCCCTATTATCGTTCAAATTTTCTACATATTGTCCATCAATTAAAACATCAAGGGTATTAAGAAGATAATTAATATCAGGATCTGATTTACCTTGTAACTGTGCTAAAGTAAAACCTGTGTAACAAATTAGGGAAAGATTTTTTTGCTCTCGAATGTGAGTTAGTAATTCTCTTAAACCAGAAGCTTGTAACATCGGTTCTCCTCCAGAAATTGTGATGCCATCTAACTCAGAAATAGATAAAATGTAGTTAGCTAGTTTGATTGGTTCTACCAAATTTGCTTTAACTTGAGGAATCCAATCAGGAGAAACGCAACCAGGACAATTAAAACAACATCCCTGTCCCCAAATTATAAACCGTTTTCCTGGTCCTAAACTGTTACTGATGGGACAGATTTCAGCAATATTTAATAACATTTTTTTAGTTGACACTAAGTACCAATTCTATTATACTGAATAATCACTAATGACTGTTAAAAGGATAACATCAGGATTTAACTTTAATCAGGGAGATCGCTTTTTTATATTGTATGGTATAAATACTAATGATACTTTCTGTACCCCTGATTTATTATTGCAAAATATCGAAGAAGTTTTGCATCAATATCTTCAAGAAAATGATTTTAAAAGAATTTTATACTATTCTAAAGTAAAGAAACTATATTTTCGAGATCAACGTTCTTGTAATCTTTGTCGTCCGTCTCCTCAGAATCATCAAAATAGCAATGATAATAATAATAAGCCTTTATTTAGAAGTGGTCCTTTAGGGAGAAAAAAAGGATTACTACGGAATAAAAATAAAAATCAATCATCTTCTAATAGTCAAGTTGCGAGAAATAATCCCAGTCGTTTACAAGATATTAGTATTTTACCGATTTGGGAAACAGTTATGGGAGATAGTCAGATAAAATCTAGTTTAATTTTCTCTAATGCAGAAGATTTAGGTAACTTTGATAATCCCTCAGAATTATTTGGCAGAATAATTAATTGGTCAAGATTACCCCCTAATAACCGTAATATTTGTATATTTATTTTCTCAAGTGAAAATCTAACAGATTTACAAGAATTTTGTCAGAATATCGGTTTTACTTTTTTAGCTAATTTGATTAATAATCGAGAACAATCTCGCCAACAGGGGGTTAATTTTATTCGTGTTAGTGGTGCAGATAAATTTGAGTTAAAATCATTGCAGAATCACTTTAGATTAGCATATCAGAAAAATATTAATTGGCGAAATTTTGAGAAACTAAGTGTGTGGATGGGGGCAGAGAATAAGCCTTTGAAAAATTGGTTTGATGTTTTTATGAAAACCTCAGAAATTTCCCTAGTAGAAGCCAAAAAACAAGGCTGGTTATCAGGAAATATTAGTGAAAAACCTGCTTTGACTCAACTACAAGAAATGATTGGTTTACAAAACGTTAAGAATAGTATTGAGCAAAGAATGGGAATGTTAGAAATAGAAAAGGCAAGACAAGAACAAAATATTACTAATCACTCCCCTCGTTTACATTTAGTATTCAAAGGTAATCCTGGCACAGGAAAAACCACTGTAGCCAGGTTAGTTGGGGAAATTTATCGAGATTTAGGTTTACTCCAAAGAGGGCATTTAACTGAAACTCAAAGGGCAGATTTAGTGGCAGAATATGTAGGGCAAACTGCCATAAAAACTAATGATGTTATTGATAGGGCTTTAGACGGAGTTTTATTTATTGACGAAGCTTATACTTTAATCCAAAATGAAAATGATTCCTTTGGGAAAGAAGCTATAGATACCTTATTAAAACGCATGGAAGATCACAAAAATCGCTTAGCAGTGATTGTGGCGGGTTATCCTGAGAATATGGACAATTTTCTCAATTCTAATCCTGGTTTAATGCGTCGCTTGCCTACAGAAATTATTTTTGAAGATTATCAACCGGAAGAATTAATGGCGATTTTTCAGCAACAGATAGAGAGAGTAAATGGCATTATCTCTGAAGAATTAGCGAAAAAAATGTTAGAGTTACTTAGGCAGTTATATGAAAATCGTACAGAAAATTTTGGTAACGCCGGAAGTGTAGAAAATATTTTTAATCAAATGGATGATTTAAGAGCTACTCGTATTGTCAGGGAAAAATTAGATCCTATTGATGAGCCATTTCAAGTTGCTGATATACCAGAAGAATATCAATCTAAGACAAATCAAACTTCTACAGAAACTCTTAATGACTTGTTAACAGAGTTGAATAAGATGATTGGTTTAAATTCCGTTAAACAAGCTATCCAAGAATTAATTGATAGTCACTTGGCTAATCAACGTTTACAAGAAGCGGGTATTCCTGTAGATGATACCGAAACTCGACACATGTTATTTACAGGTAATCCTGGTACAGGAAAAACCACCGTTGCTCGTTTAATTGGTAGAATATTTAAAGCTTTGGGTTTGTTACGCAAAGGACATTTTAGAGAAAGCGATCGCTCTAAATTAGTAGGTAGATATGTGGGAGAAACTGCCCAAAAAACCACTGAGGTAATTGAATCGGCATTAGATGGAGTACTATTTATTGATGAGGCTTATGCTTTATCCCGTGGTAGCAGTGAAAATGATTTTGGTAGAGAAGCTATTGATACATTAGTACCAATGATGGAAAATTATCGAGAGCGTTTAGTAGTAATCTTAGCTGGTTACTCTCGTGAAATGGCAGAATTTATGAATGCTAATTCCGGCATTGAATCCAGAATCGCTAATAAAATTGAATTTCCTGATTATAACGGAGAAGAGATGTATGGTATCTTTTTAAACTTATGCGAAAAAAATAGACGAGTTTGTCAAGCAGATGTAAGCCAAAAAGTTTTAAAAGTTTTTAGGGATATGTATGAAAATCGAGGCAGAAATTTTGGTAATGGTAGAGATGTGCGGAACTTTTATGAAAAGATGGTAAAAAGACAAAAAAGTAGGATTATTGCCGATGATTTACGAGGAGAAGCCATGATGACTTTTACCTTAGCTGATATACCTTCTGAATTTTAAAATAGCTTTTCTGACGAGGTGACAGCAATGTTGCTGATGTCAGGTTTTTTTAATAACTTACGGAATAGGTATGAAAGTTAATGCCACAAAACCACAAAATCTGTTAAAGTACGATAAAAATCAAAACTGGTGTTTTATAAAAGATATACTCCAACAAATTAAAATTTAAAACTAACAACTAAGAAAACTAGCTTATGCGTCGTTGGTCTAGACTTATATATACTCGAACTTATCATATTGATTATCGCTATTTACTTATTCCTGATGATTTTGATGTTGATAAACAAGAAAGAATTAAACATTATATTTATCCCACCTTTAAAAATGAGCAAGAATTAAGAACTAATTCATATTGGTCAATAATTGTAGATGAAAAACATTGTCTTTTTTGTCTAGCTTGCCCTTTAAGTAAAATAATAAATGAGTCCAAAGATAAACAAAATCGTGAAATTTATCTTTTCGCTGCTTATGTAACTAAAATTTATGAGCAAGGAGCAGAAATAAAAATTCCTAATTATGATAGTCTCAATGAAGCTAATTTATTCTCAGACTTGAGAAACATATTACGTAAAACCTACAAAATTAAATATAAAGATCCACCTATTGTTGAAAAATATACACAGGGTATTTGGAACAAACAATATCAGAACCGTGTTATTGATCCTAACTACATATTAAATGAAGATTCTCATTATACACAGGGTATTTGGAACAAACAATATGAGAACTGTGTTATTGATCCTAACTACATATTACATGAAGATTCTCATTCTAAACAGCGTATTTGGAACAAAGAAGATGAGAAATTTGTCTGGGAAACAGCTCTTATTTATGCAGAAAAAGAATATCAAATTTCTTTAATTATAGGGGTTAATAATCATACTAATTTTAGCAATACCCCTTTTGGAAATATTACAACAACATCCATTGATTATAATAAAATCAATTTTGATGTACCTAAACAACCATCAAATAATAATCCCGAAGAAAATAACAATAAGAAAAAAAAGTTTTTTTTAGAACCATATAACACAGGACTTATTGTACTTGCCGCATCTACGTTAGTATTGCTTATTGCTAATTTTACTTCTGTTTTAATTGGAGTATTGATACAAACTGTTCTTATATTATTATGGTTCAGTTTCAAAAAGAAAATTATTCATAACTCCTCCAAACCCAAGACGTTTAATACATCTAAATCGAAAGAAAAAAACTTATCTCTGCCATCAGTAGATGATGACCAAGAAGATAATTCTCAAGATACTTCCACTATTTTGTAAATTCATTTAATGTAATTATTAATTATAAATCATGGTAGATAACACTTCTCCAAAAGAAACAATTAAAATGACGATGTTAGCTAATTCTGGAGTAGGAAAAACCGCTTATGTCTTAGCTATGTACGGTGGAATGCATCAACAAAATCATAGTTTCACCTTAATTTCTAAAAATCTAGAACAAAACAATACTTTATTAAATGAATGGCAAAAGTTAGTAATAGAGAAAACCTCCAACCGTTGGCCAGAAGGTACTAAAGTAGGGGAAATAATAAAATATGATTTTTCCTTGAGTTACGCTACTCAACCTTTAATTGATTTTGAATGGATAGATTATCGAGGCACAGCTCTTTCAGAAAATCCTCAAACAGAAGAAGTACAAAAATTAAAAAATTTTTTAGAGGAAACTTCTTGTTTATTTTTGTGTATTTCAGGAGAAAAATTACAAGAGCCTATTAGTTATAAAAACCAAGGTGAAATAATTAGTGAAATGGCTGTGGATAGAATGAATAACTATCTAATTTACTTGAAACGGTCGATAAAAAGAAGAAAGATTAAATATTTTCCTATTGTAATTA
The DNA here is from genome assembly GCF_057440575.1 of Johannesbaptistia floridana. Classification (NCBI taxonomy): domain Bacteria; kingdom Bacillati; phylum Cyanobacteriota; class Cyanophyceae; order Chroococcales; family Cyanothrichaceae; genus Johannesbaptistia; species Johannesbaptistia floridana. Next base: position 11,782 of record NZ_JALKVM010000130.1, on the reverse strand, counting down.
CCATTTCTAAATATGACTATTGCCATGAGAGAAGTAAAGAAGAGTTAATGGCAGATGTGAAAAAAATATTTCCTTTATTTTTTGGAGCCAATTCAGGTTGGTTAGTAATGATTTGCCCGGTTAGTTTAGGACGCGAATTAAAGGATAATCCAAACACAGGTGTAATTGCTCCAGAAAATTGTCACTTACCTTTGATTTTTGCTTTATGGTGTAAATTAAGAGAAAATTTAATTAAATATGGAAGGTTAATAGACACAACAGAAGATGAACTAAATGATTTAGAAGATAGCAATCCATTCGTCAAATGGCATAAGCGGAAACAATTTAAAACTTTAGAAAAGAATCTTGATACTTATGAACAAAAAATGGATGATATTAGAAAATATTTACAAATACTATCTCAAGAATTAGAAGATGCTTATATTTATTTAGAAGGTGAGCAAATTGAAATTGAAAATAATTTTTAATAACTCTTATCCTCTTTAAAAACATCCCAGTAATCTTTTTTTCCTGAAGATGATTCATATTGCGCTAATTTATCTTTAACTTCTTTAAGTAATTTTTTAGTTTCAGAATATTTATTTTTAAAATCTTGTTCTTCTTTTTCCTTCCCTTGTAAATCATCCTTAAGTTGATTATATTTATTTCTTAAATTATTTATTTCTGTTTGTAATTTTCTTTGTTGAATTTGTTCTAGATTTTGTATTTCATTCAATCTGGCGAGATAACTATCTTGTTGAATTTGTAATTCTTGTTGAGAGTTATTGAGTTCAAGTTGAATCTTTTGATTTTCTTGTTTAAGTTGTTCTATTTGACTTTGGTATTCTATACTATCTTGCTCAATTTTTGGCAATTTATTTCTTAATTGTTGGTTTTCTTGCTTTAGTTGCTTTAATTCTGATTGAATTTGCGAAAATTCTTGTTGATTGTTTGATTGTAACTGTTTTAACTGTTTTTGTAGGGCTTGGGAATTTTGCCAAGATTTTCTGGCCCAATTTATTTGCCTCATTTGTTGTTCTAAATAAACTTGAGGGACTTTTCCCATGGTTTGAATAGAAGAAAATTGCCATCCACAAGTGGAGCACAAATCAATTGTTTGTAAATCATATTCTGTTTGGCAAATCGGACATTGTTTCATTTTCTTAATTTTTATCTTTAATTTAATTTTGTTTTTTCACATAATATTTATTTACCATAGCAGATTTGATAGATTAAATTTTTTACTCCTTTTGAGTAATTGTGCATAGTTTCAAAACATTACCTAATGGATACTCATATTTTTCTGCGGTTTTAAGTTCTTTAATAACTAAATAAACAATCTGAGAAGCATCAACTCGCATTCCCATTAAATATTGAGTATCTAAAGAATAATTTGGTAAATCAATTGGCACTAAATCATCAAACTTAGGACGATAAATTTCACCTTGAGAATGTAAATCTACCCAAATAGAAGGAATTATTTTTTGTTCCCAAGATGATACTGTAGAATCGCAAAAATTAACTTGATTCAATTCTTTTAAAGATAGTTTTCCCTCAATTAAAGTTAGTTTATCTTCAGTAATCTTTATTTCAATTTGTTCATTATTTTGTAAATAAGTTTCTCGATTAGTAAAAATACCAATCGTATGAGGATATTTTTCAATAGGATCAATTATTTTGTTAGCTATTAAACAAGTACCATAAGAAATAGCATAGGCACTGTTTTCTAAGTTAAATTGTCTATCAAATCTTTCATCCCTCTCTTTTAATCCCAGACTTTGATTAATAGAACTTTGCACTAAAGGAAATTGAGAAAAACCACCTGCTAAAAATAATTTATCGAATTGAGTATGATTACTATTTAACCAATTATTAACCCCATTAAGTACTTTTTCAATTCCTTTTTTTATTGGCAAAAAAGCCTTCTCTACTTCAGAAAATGTTAAATGATATTTACCTGCAAAAGTATAAAGATTTTGCTCTTGATAAATTTCAGGTTCTTTGAGACAATTTAAAAAATTTCTTCTCTTTTTCATATTTTGACTATTACTTATTTTTACTTCTTCAAATTGTTTAAGTAATAGCATTAACTCTTGTTTTTGTTGAGGATTATTTTCATCTAGTTGATAACCATGTGTCTTTTCATAAGCTAATTGTACACAACTTATATCAAAAGCAACGCCAGCAAATTCTAAACCTTTATCCCCCAAACCGTCATAATAAAGTACTTCTACTTTGTTTTCATTATAAATACGGCATAAACTAACATCAAAAGTACCTCCTCCCATATCGCAAACTAATAAATTACCTGTAAAAGGTTGACTTTTCCAAGCATAGTAAGCCGCTGCTGCTACAGGTTCACTGATTAACTGAATCAAGGGTAAATTAAGCTGATTAATAATAGTTTGTAAGTTTTCTCTACCAGAATTATAAATATCATTGCTTCCCCACAATTCTGGTACAGAAACTACTAAACCATTTATCTTCCCTTTTTCTCTAGTAAAGCTAGGATTATCCCTGGTTAACAATAATTGTTGGAAATAATCTTTGGTAATATCCATGGCATTGGGACTATTTATCAGCTTTTTATCAACACTGTTAACCATCGGTATCTGCATTTTAAAATTACCATAACCTTTAACATCAGGATTATTAACTACTTCAGTCAAAGCATTTTTACCAATAATAATAACATCATCTTCATAGGTAATAAATGAGGGGATGTACTCTTCTTGTTGAGTAGATGAACCGTATTTAAACGCTTCTGGTTTTCCATTTTTTAAATAAGAAATAATCGAATTAGTAGTTCCAAAATCTAATCCTATGTTATATTCCATAAATCTTGCCCTAAAGTTTTGGAATGATAGCAAAATCTTTTATCTGCTTGTTTTGGAGTTAAATATAGCGTTTATCGGACTCATGAGGTACATAAAACACCAGCATAGCAGCATAGCTGCCTCTCTTGCCTCTCTTGCCTCAAAGCGATAACCTTTCTCACCAGTATAAGAATTGCTATATATTTTCCGATAAATAGTATTTAACTCCATTTTATTAATTTTTACGTACCAAATTATTGAGGTAACCTCAGAGGAATAGACTCAGGTTTTACGTCTTCTGTGGAAAGTGGTCTCTTGAAACCAATTTGATCATGATATTTATTTTTACTGGTTTCTTGTTCAACTTGACGATATATCTCTTTGTCTAGCCAATCCATTAACACATCATATTTATCTTCAGTTACTTGCCATGGATTATCTGAATCATTTTCTACAAATTGACGACTTTTTAATATTCGTAGAAGACGACGAAACTCTTTCTTAAAAGTATCATTAGGATGTTCAGATAATTTCTTCAAGTCTACATCATGGGGCGGTTCCATACTAATATTATCTTGAAAAGTGTTTAAAAATTCTGAAGCTTTACCTCTTAAGGTTAAGTTAATTATCTCTACTGATATATTAGGATTATCTAATTCATCAGTATTATGCAACGGATACTTCCCTCCTTTGCGAATTTTGTGAATTGAAGTTCTGATATCGATAATTAAATTAGCCACCCAATCACTTAACATTGTAATCAATGATTTTTTAGTGCGTTTGATGGTAATAGCTGTACCCAACATAATAGAAATACCGTCTACCATTAAAGCAATAATTGTAGGTACTATAGTGCTGGTATCTCCAAGTCTGTAGTAAGGAGTGAGAATATCGATTTCTTGTTTTTTATCTTCATAATCAAAAATATCTAATTGATAATCATTTTGATATTCAGAAGGAACTTTTGCCAAAGCTTCAATATCTTTTTGGTAAAGTTGTTCAGGTGTTAAACCCTGAGTATCGTAGTTAAAATAAGGATCTAGAGGTTCTAATATATCTTCTCTGAAGCTATCAGCAATACTTTGTTCATTAATATATCTTTGGTAAATTTCACGGGCAACTGGTCCACATCCAGGTAATCCAGTATTAATACCTATTTCGCATTCCGCTTCATATTCTTTTAAGGTATTTTCAGCTTCTTTGTCTAGTCTTCTTGATTCTGTTTTTAATGGAGTATAAACTTCTGAGATAAACTCTTGATGAGCTGCAAAAGCTCGATTGTACTCTAATTTAACATCACTATCAGCATAAAGTGTATCGTAATAAGTGAAAAAGCTGGTGTACACACTCAGAAAAGTAAATAACAATACTGTTATCCATTTTCGCAAAGGAGCGTGTTTTAAGATAAATTCAGAAAGCGCAAAAAAGATCATCGCTTGAATAAAAATTCCCAAAATCCATGCCCATCCTAGAGGTAACACTTTCATTGCTCCTGCAATAGTTGTATATCCACTAACTACATTAAAGGCAAATAACAAAACCATTAAAAGCCAGTCTTTTCCGTCTTGTTCTGGCTTTTTCCTTTTCCGTTCTCTTCTACTACTATTACTCATAGATTAAGATTTATATTCAGTGTTTTTTTATTCTATAGCATTTTTCTAGGTAGTGAGCTACAAAAATAGTAATACCATCAAGCTAACTACACTAGAAATTATACTTATTTTATTTATTTCTCAAATAGAGAGTACTATAGAAATTGTTGGGTTTCGTATTCCAAGGACCCAACCTACAACTTCAAAACTCATTACTCAAACACAACCAGTAACATTAGGTAAAGATGCAAGATCAAAGAAGAGCGATCGCCGTTTAAGCTAATATAGCAATGAGCGTTGTAGTGTTAACAATATTTATATTTACAGATCCCCCCAACCCCCCTTAACAAAGGGGGGCTTTTCATGATAAGTGTAAACATCTATTTGCGAGCTTGCTATAACTGGTAGCGGGTTTTGAATGAAGCGGAGTGATAATTTTAATACACAAGGCTGAATTAAATTTTTAACAAGTTGTAATCAGGCTACTTTTTGTTATCATTCATGCTTTTTTGCAAGATTTCTCATTTCAAGGCACAAAAAATTTAGGTCTGCTGTCTCAAGACCTTTGGAGCTATTGAATTTTATTTGCCTAAATATTACAAGACAAATTTATCTTCTATCAAAAACCCGCTACCAGTTCATTAAGATAAATTTAAGAAAAGAAAAAAAGAGAATGTGAGTAGTTACTATAAAGAGGAAATATTCTTTTAAAGACTAAAATGGATAAAAACAAGTTGATTACAAGCCTTGACGAAGCTATTGCAAAATATGCAGATGATCCTTTTATCGAAATTTTTTTAGCTTTAACCAAACAGGTATGGCAAATTGATTGGACAGTTGCACCTTACGACATTATGCAGCACTATTTAAATTATAATATCCTCTATTTCCATCCTTTTATGAAGATGGACGTAGGAGATGAAGCAGAAGAAAGAACATTAATAGAAAAGTGGCTTGAACTGAGATTTTCTCAAAATTCTGTATTACGAGAAAAACTTTGTAATATATTTGAAGATCTTAATCAAATGCGTATACACGCAAGAATGTAAGCATTCTATAGGCTGATAACCTCAGATCTTGCACCAAAGCCCAAAAGTTGCTGGTGTAAGGGTAATTTAGAATGCGCGAATTAAGAATGTAGAATGATTTTTTTAGTATAAATACTCAATTTTTAGTTATTAAAATCTATTGAGCCATCAAATAAATCAATTTTGAATAAGGATTAGTTAGTACAATAGTACTGGTGCTTTGCTCTAAGATAACTAGAATTTCAATTTAAAAGGAGGCAACCTATAGTTAGTAGTTATAGCCTCCTTTTTTTTTGCTGGAATCAACCTTGGGATTATCGGGACTTTGACAAAAATCTGCTTCTAACGGATGAAAGTGGGTAAGCAATATTAGTAGCGATCGCCATCTAATGACAGAGTGCTAGTTTTCGGTTAAAGTAGTCAAGCCGTTGATTATTTTGAAGCTTAATCTAAAGAATGACCCACTCTGTTAGAGGAGATAAAAGTATTTGCGAGTCCTGTTGCTAGTGAAGCCGAATATAAAAGCATTATAGCTGATAATAACACTTAAGCCTAAATATTACAAAAATGCCGTAAATTAATCATCGTGTAAGCTAAGCTTTTCAAGGCATAATGCAACTGGCTAATCCTTTCAAAACACAACAGTAAACGCCGAAACTTATCCTCCCAGGCAAAAACACGTTCTATGGTTGAGAATCGCTCTTGAAAAATAGCTTTTTGGAATAATTGCGCCTCGCGCCTCGTTTTATTCCCTTTCTGCGACCTCGATTCTCGGGAATATTAGGTATCATGCCTCGATTAAAAATGGCTTTACGATTAGAACGGCTATTATAGATTCCGTCGAGACTACAGATGGTTCCTGTCAAATCAAGTCCCGCTTTTTGTGCAACTTGTGTGTTAAAGATGTGGGAATCGTTTGCCATGACTGGGATTTAGCTTGAAAACTAAAATGACTATTATGCCTCTATTATAGATTAGCGCAAGTCCTTATAGCAAAGGCTTTTCAGACAAATTTATCTTCTATCAAAAACCCGCTACCAGTTCTAAGAAAAAGAAACTCTACTTTATTCGATTCTAGTTGATGCTTTAATATCATTTTCATCTAAAGGTTCTTCAATTGCATTGCGTAACCAATTAACATCAAAACCTTGAGATTTAGTCGCTGTGACTTTAATAGAAATGCTCATATTCTCAGCTTCATCGGATAAATTTTGTATGACTTGCATTACATCAAATAAATGGGCTTTATCAATTACCGTATCTAAGCGATATTCTAGCGCTGGTTGTTTACCTTCTTTAATTGCTGTTATGATTGAGCGACTAATACTACTGTTTCCTGTTTCTTCAACAGGTACACTAGAAGTCTGAAGAGTTACATTAAAAGTGCTGGCAGCTTCTCTAGCTATGGGATTTATCTTGTCATTCTTAGTATCCTGATGATGATAAGAACTATAAGTATCTACTGTATTCTTTGGTTCAATTAATTGGGATCTTAGGGTTTCAACGAGTGTGGGGGTTATTAAATATCCATTTAAATCTAATTCACTAGGAGAAATCTTTTTTTGATAACTAATTAATTTTGCATTCTCCAGAGTGGGTAAACCTGTGGGAGGAATGATTAAACTGGCGACGTAACCCAGATTTCCTTGTTCAACTGCTTGTAAAATCGCTGTTTTGACCGCTTCTTCACTTAATAGCTTGGGATAATCAGGAAACTTAAAGAAGTAAGCGATTAATTCTTTAGCTTGGATATATGGCTTTTGTTCACTTAATCCTGTTAAACGAACTAATTTATTAACCGTAAGGGTATCAAAAACTTGATTCTTGAGTGCTTCTAACACTCGTTCTTGTAACTTTTTAGAAGTATGGAGTTGAGATTGTAAGTCAATTACTTCTAATTTTAAAGGACTGGTCATTTCCGAGTTTTTATTAGGGAGGGGTAAGATGATTTCTGTATATAAACGTTGAAGGGCAGAATTCAAAGCTATTTCAGCATTTTTCTGTTTTACCCCTAATGCTTCTACATCTTCATCAGAGAACTTATATTTTTTCTTTTCTTGGAGAAGTTGAGAAATCGCCTGACTACTACGGGAGGCAATGTGGGCTTTATCCATTTGTACAGGATTAGGAATAACGAAGGCTAGGGCATTTTTATACTCTCGCTTATCATTACCTCGATATTCTACCCATTGCATGAGTTCTTCGGTAATTCCTTGGGGGCTTTTTTCTCCCCACTCGGGAGATAAATAGATGACTTGAAATTCCGTGAGGCGATCGCCAATTTTCCCGGAATCTCCCGGCCAAATCAGGTATTTTCCCTTAACTCCTTGTAGACTTTTTTCTATAGCAGAACGAACATAGCTTAAAACTTCATCCCCTGTCAATTTATGTTCCTCCTCTGCCACCAGTTTATTCAGATTTGGTTTAGTTTCAAAACGATATTTACCCCCCACATAGTGTAAGTAAAGTAATTCGTCTCGTAAATCTTTTAAGGTAGAGGTTATAGTTATTCGGTCTAACTGAGGATCTAAACAGGCACAGGCCACTTCTTGTTCCATCACACCTCGTTCTTCTCCTCCTTTGGCGCCAAAAGAGTATAACATGATCGCTGTAGCTAATCTTGTTCCCACTTTTAACTGAGTTAAGGCGGGGGAATCGCTGGCGATGCGGTTATCAATTTGTTTAACTTTAGCCCGTCTTCCGGTTAAATCCGCAGAAAACACTGAATCATAGGCATTACGTTCTCCCACTTGAGAAAAGAATTGTTGTTTAACCTCTGAATCATGTAAAGGTACTATAGCTGGAGTAATTAACCATGAGGGGTCGTTATTTTGCCATAAAGTGTAAATTACTCTTGCTAAGAATTGTAAGGCGCCTCTGGTGCGTTGATAACTAGGTAAACTGCCCCAACGATTATACATTAAATCCAATAAATCAGGATGAAAAGGATAACTAGCTTCAATGCGTTCAATTAATAAACGGGCTTCTTCTTCGATTTCTTGTTTTTCTCTATTAGTTTCAGCGTATGATAATCGGAATTTACGGTAAATATCTCCCTGATGTTGGGCGATTTCTCTAATTGTGCTAATATCTCCTACTGTATCAAATAGGCGTTTTTGTATCACTTTCATCACTTCATCGCCGGAGACTGGTTCTTTTTTAGCATCAATACGAGAGACTAATTTATCTAAAACCCCTAATAATCCTTCGTTGCCAACGGCTTCTTGAACACTTGCTTGTAGAGAATAAACCATTACCCCCTTGGGTAAATCTCTAACTACTTCTGTTAATTTCTGAATAAAAGTTAATACCTGGCGTCCCAAGTTAGAATCTTCAACTTGAAGTGCCATTGCATTTTCTACATATACAAGAATTTCATCAATAAGAATTAGAGTAGGCTTATCAGAAAATAATTGTCGTAAAATATCATTACCTGGGGCGATTCTTTTTTGATCTTGTTCTTCAACTAATTGATAGGTTTCTTCTTTTCCCAATTGCCATGCTAAGTATCCCCAAGGGGTATATACTCGCCTTCCTGGGGTTACTTCAATGCCTGTAGTTACATCCATATCCAAGCCAATAAATGAGGCAACATTGACTTCACCGGGATTAGGTAAGGTGTCTAGTTGAGGAATTCCTATTAATTCATCTCGATGTTGGGTTAAGTGATATAAACTAACTAAAGTATGGGTTTTACCTCCACCAAATGGGGTGCGCAATTGTAAAACTCTATCCCCCCCTTTACCTGATAATCCTTTTAAAACCTCTTCTAATAATTGTCTTAACTCTCTAGTTAGATAGGTAGCTTCAAAAAAAGAACGAGCATTTTTATATACAGGGGGACAGTTTTTATCTTGACGAATCACCCCAGACAAACTAGCAGCAAACACGGCGTTATCTAGTTTGCCTGCGCGGATGTCTTGATGAGGAGTAACTACTTGTGTCCAAGGTTTGAGTTGATAGGCAGTCATTGAAATTATCTCCTATATAGGGTGCTTTGGTCTAAGTAACAGGGAACAGCGGTGGGATCCGGCGAAGCGTGAACGCCCACGCCTGACAGGGAACTCCCGAACAGTTTATGAAGTGTTTTTTCTGTATTTTTAGGAAATCAAAAGAACAAAAATACCTCATTTTAGCATAATACATTCAAAACCCTTGCACTTTTTTAAGTATAAAACTAGCTCAAATCTTTGTCCACTATGAGTTCTAGATTTATTCATCCACCACCAGGATAGTAGGGTGTGTTAGGGCGAAGCCCGTAACGCACCGTTAGATGAGTAATGAGTTTTGAAGTAATAAGTAATGAGTTTTGAAGTAAGAAGCCAGTAGCCTGTAGGTTGGGTTGAGGGATTAGATCCCCCCTTCCCCCCTTACTAAGGGGGGCTTTTCATCATTATTTTTGTCAACATCTATTGGCTCATTGCTATAAATTAACCTCAGAAAAAGTTCATTTCTCTTTAGCCTAAGAAAAGTAGCAAAGGTCATCCGTTCCCCGGATTTTAAATCCGGGGCGATAGATGACCGCCCAGACGCGGTCAACCAATTTTTAAGCGCGATCGCATTAATTCTTTAACTCATTACTTCAAAACTTCAAAACTTCAAGACTTCAAGACTTCTTACTTCAAAACTTCAAGACTTCAAGACTTCAAAACTTCAAGACTTCAAAACTTCAAGACGTCTTACTCATTACTCATTACTCACTATTCAACCACAACCAGTAACATTTGGGTTTTGATGCAAGATGTGAGTTGATAGTGTTTAGTGCGTTTGCATTGTTTATAGCGTTTAGGTTATAATCGTCTTTGTAATTGTAGTAAATTTTTTGAAACGCTTATGACTATTAAACTTACCCCAACGGATGAAATGCAACTAGCGGCTAAGGCTCTTTTAGGGACAGGGCTAAACATAAAGATTGAAACTAATACCCAAGGAGAGTCTATTACCCTCCCTGCATCATTAGTAAATTTAGTTCAACAGCTTGTTTCTGAAATTGCCAAGGGAAATTCCTTGACCATTATCACCAATGAGAAAGAACTTTCCACCACCGAAGCAGCAGAGATTTTAGAAGTAAGTCGCCAACATTTAATTGAATTATTAGAATCTGGTGAGTTACCTATTCCTTTTAGAAAAGTTGGAAAACATCGTCGTCTCCGTGCAGAAGATGTAATTAGCTTTAAGCAAAGGATAGACCAGCAGAGATTAGACGCCCTTTCTCAATTAGCTGAACAAGCTCAAGAATTGAAATTAGGTTATGAGTGATATTACTCAAAAAACAGGTTCTAAAATCACTGCGGTACTTGATTCCTGTGTACTTTATCCAGCCCAGCTAAGAGATTTGTTCATGCACTTAGCACTCATAAAAGTGTTTAGACCAAGATGGAGTAATGACATTCATAATGAATGGATAGCAGCCGTACTTCGGAATAGACCTGACCTGAAAGAATCTCAACTACTTAGAACTCGTTCACTAATGGATTCTCATGTTATAGGTTGTCTTGTTAGAGGTTATGAAAAATATATTTCAGGGATTAACCTGCCAGATGAAAAAGATCGTCATGTTGTGGCTGTAGCAATTAAAGCTGAAGCTGATGTTATAGTTACTTTTAATTTAAAAGATTTTCCCCTTGAAGAAATTGAAAAATATAATATCTTAGCTAAACATCCTGATATATTTTTAGAACAATTATTGTCAGATAATACAGAAAGTTTTATTAAAGCAGTTAATCAACTTTTAGCTTCATTAAAAAGACCACCTGTGAGTAAAGAACATTTTTTTAGTATCTTAGAAAGTTCTGGTTTAACTAAAACTGCCAGAAAACTTAAAAGTTTGGATTGGTGATCATGTCAAAGTTAAATCCCCAGTTCTTGGCAAATCTGGGTCTTCCGTAATTAGTATGCCTCAAAAAGTCAGAAACGAAAAGGGGTAAGTAAATTAGCTAAACTTTTTAAGTATAAAACTAGCTCAAATCTTTGTCCACTATGAGTTCTAGATTTATTCATCCACCACCAGGATAGGATAGTAGGGTGTGAAGCGTGCGAAGCCCGTAACGCACCAAACATGAGTAATGAGTAATGAGTTTTGAAGTAATGAGTAAGAAGCCAGTAGATAGTAGGGAGTGAAGCGTGCGAAGCCCGTAACGCACCTAGATGAGTAATGAGTATAGCAATGACCAAATAGATGTTTACAGTTATCATGAAAAGCCCCCCGAGTTTGCGGGGGGTTGGGGGGATCTGTAAATATAAATATTGTTAACACTACAACGCTCATTGCTATAATAAGTAATGAGTTTTGAAGTAAGAAGCCAGTAGATAGTAGGGTGTGAAGCGTGCGAAGCCCGTAACGCACCAAATTATGTCAGGATATCCT
>NZ_JALKVM010000129.1:0-2785 GCF_057440575.1 Johannesbaptistia floridana | reverse complement strand
ATCAATTTTGAATAAGGATTAGTTAGTACAATAGTACTGGTGCTTTGCTCTAAGTTTGGTGGTTTTTTAAAAATTTCCTCTGAATACAAAATATTAATGGTGCGTTACACTTCGTTAACGCACCCTACTATACTTCAAAACTCATTACTTCAAAACTCATTACTCAACCACCACCAGTAACATTAGGTAAAGATGCAAGATGTGAGTTAACGCACCCTACTATAGTTAGAGATAGTTATCTTGACAATGTCCTTCGCCGACGTGACCGAGATTGGCGATCGCCTTTGAGAAGGTTTGATAATCCTCGGGACTCAACTTGGTTTTTAAAGTTGTCTCATCAATTACTAGTTGATTATTTTCCGCTAAAGCCGCCAAAGGTTCAAAACCAAGGGCACCAGTATTAATGGCATCATCGGCTGGGGCTTCGCCATCACCAAATACATGGTCAAAATGGAAAGTAGTTTCTACTTCTCCTCCTTCCCCTGGTTGTACAAATCCCTTTCTTTCATCACCGATAAACTCTCCACAGGTATACTCTAAAGATTCACTAACAGCAATATTAAAGTTTATGGTTTCGTTATCCTTGGTTGCTGTACCCTGTAGGATGATTGTGGCATTTTCAAAATCAGAAGTATTTGTTGGTACCACTTTCCAAGCAAGAGCATTATAAAACCCAGGAGGTGCTTCTACTTCTGAAACTAAAATTGGGTCTGCATCAGCATCTCCTGCGGCTAAATCAATAGTTGTAGGACTATCTAATAATACTAAGGTTTCTGTAGAATTTAGATTAGTATCTGCATCCGCATCAAAAGGGGGATTAGTTTGATAAGCTTTAACCTCAGCTAAGGTTACATAGATATGTTCAAAATCGATACGCCAGTTATCTTTGGTCACAAATCCCTGACGAACGAAATCTTCCCCATTGGCAACTAGAGAGAGTTTTCCTGCTTCACTATTTTGTTTTAACTCTTGTTGTCCTAGTTGGGAATAACCTGCTTGAAGACTATTCCCCATAACTAGGGTTGTGGTTAATACACCGATTCCCATAGAGATTAATCTAGGTTTAATATTCATAAATTATGTATATTTACAGATAATTAGATTTGCCTTCATAATTATCAGGGATCAACCTAGAGTTTTCAATCCCTTATGGGGGGATTATCTCAATTCTATAATTTTCTTTAAAGTGGAGTTAAAAGTAGAGGTTCGTAGTTGGACTTTAGTCCAAAAAATACAGAACAGGAAAAAATGCTCACGAGAGGAAGAAAAACAAGCGTGTATTTTACCTAACACGTCAACCAATTCAACAAAAGTTGTCACTCCCTCAGATTGCTCTTTTTTCAACAGAAGTAATTGAAAGCCTGGAATCCCCGTAACTTTAGTGCGGGGAGGAAAGGCGAACCGACGACTACTCAGATCTTGATCTTTACCCAAAGTTACTTGTGGTGGTTAAGTTTTGAAGTAATGAGTTTTGAAGTAATGAGTTAAAGAATTAATGCTCAAAGCTTAAAAATTGGTTGACCGAGTGTAAGATCTTAGGCGAAAGAGAAATGAACTTTTTCTGAGGTTAATTTAGTACATAAGTTCTGGTGCTTTGATATGAGACTAAAGTCGCCCGTAATTTAAACAACGCTTACGTTTATTAGACCTACGAATTAACTTAACTTTCTTGGGAGAAAATTGCCCAATTCGCTGCCAATTGTGGTCGTAAACGCTAATATTTTTTGCCTTAGCATCAGTAAAACCTCCAACCCATCCCATGTAAGTTTTTCCTGCTTTCTCAGCCATAACTTTGTCACCGTATCGTAATCCAAAGGGAGTAATAGTCCCTCCTTTGCGTTTACGAATACCGCCTTTTTCTGCATTATCAAAGTGCAAGGCACGACGAAAATAAGCTGGCCTAGTTATTACCTTGAAAATGCAAGGAGTTATTTTGACAGAACCTTTCCAGATCCTTGTCTCAGAATTTTTCCTAGCAGTTAGCCCATAACAGATAAATTCGCTTGCCGCTAAAGCAATGCCGTCAACAGCATGAGATTCTCGGACTTGAGCTTTCTTATCTTTAATTTTTTCTAATCCCAGATATTTGCGGATTTGGCTAGTTCCATTGCTATTTTTCTGCCAACCATAAACAGTTTTAACTGGGGCGATAGATTTGAGTTTTTCGACGCAATAATTCTGCCCAATCATTACAGGGGAAAATCCTTTGCCAGAACGCGCCCCCTTACGATTACTGGTTAAATCTACGTCAGCTTTAACCAGTTCGTAAACAATCTTGCTAATAGGGAAGACTTGGGACAATTCTTTAATTATCCTCATCTCCATTTCCCGAGAAGCTCGAATAGATGGAGCTATTTTACCCATTTTGCCACGATTATCAAATCGTTTTTCTCGGTGGGCACGCTGATTAAAAGGCACTTTCCTGTTAATTCTTCTACTTCGTCGCGCCCGGCGTTGTAATGCTCGGCCTCTGACATTTTTTTTAACCTTTCCTTTTTTAATAACCGCAGAACCAAGTCTTTCTTTAACACGGTCAAACGGCAAAACCAAATGGGCGGTAAAAAGCGTAAACTTTGCGGACTGAACAGCAATTCCTGTATAATTCTTGCCCGGGTCGCAACCGACGGTTATTTTCTGAGTCTCACGGCCTGATGGCTCGGCAACTAATCGAATATAATACAATCCGGCATCATTCCAATGCTCAGTAGCTTTGTTTTGTTTAACCCAACGGCATATCTTGCACCAGAACTTATGTACTAAATTAACCTCAGAAAAAGTTCATTTC
>NZ_JALKVM010000128.1:0-20322 GCF_057440575.1 Johannesbaptistia floridana | reverse complement strand
TTTCTGTCTTATTTTGCTGTTTGAGTAAATTTGAGTAGATTTTTAGAAGCGGTAAAATGGTAACAATAATTGCCTGAGGAAATTTAAGAATATAAGCTCCCATAACTCCGGCAATCGCCCCACTAGCACCCAAACTAGGAATTGTCGATTGAGCTGAAAAAAACCATTGAGTCAAAGCAGCTAAGGCGCCACAAACTAAATAAAAGAATAAAAACTTAGTTCTTCCCAATTCTTCTTCAATATTGTTACCAAAAATCCATATATAGAGCATATTGAATGCAATATGTAGTAACCCGCCGTGAAGAAACTGAGAGGTAATCAGTGTTAATGGTTCTGGTATCTTATCACCGACTACAATTCCCCCAAAACTTTCTGTTAGTTGCCTAGGCACAACAGCATAATCTTGAAAAAAGCGAGTTAATTCTAACTCTGTGAGAGATATTTGGTAAACAAATACAGCTACATTGATAATAATTAAAAGATAGGTGAGATAGGGGGTAATTTTAGTGGGATTTTCGTCATTAATGGGAACCATAATTTTTTTTTACTAGTATTACCTGGTTAACGAAGAGAAAAACAAAGATTTATGAATTTTTCTTTATTTTGACCATTCATGTTAACATTGTTTAAATTATACTCATTTTTAAATAATGTTACTTATCAATAGCATCAACAGCATCAACTTAAAAAATCTCCGAGGTGATTTCTTTGGGGGGATTAATAGCAGCTATTGTAGCATTAGCAATGGCTAAAGCCATTGGGGTTATTTCTGGTCTTCACTGCAAGGTTTTCCGGGGATTCGTTGCTTTTTTATTTGGGGGGACACCGAGTTTAATCTCTAATCTCACAGGTTTTATGAACTGGTGCGCTTTCCCTAGGGGCAGATCCCGGCGCGGGGTGGCACCAAAAAAATAAGGTTACAAGCCCACTTCCTTGACTCAGATCTTGCATCTTTACCTAATGTTACTGGTTGTGGTTGAGTAATGAGTTTTGAAGTAATGAGTTTTGAAGTAATGAGTTAAAGAACTGATGCTCAACGCTTAAAAATTGGTATACCTTTGCAAGATATAGGCTAAAGAGAAATGAACTTTTTCTGAGGTTAATTTAGTACATAAGTTCTGGTGCAAGATATGAGTTGAGGAAGTGAAAGCAAAAACTATACTCCTTATTTCTGTTCATAAGACTTGAGGCTTATGTATTTCCGAATTCCGAATTCCTTTGACTTGTTCTATTAGTTACTGTTTTTGATTAATTAGTTTATGAAGAAATTTTTTAGTAATTGCTTTTTATTTTTTAGAGACAGAAATTTTCTGAAAATTATTCACTTGACAGAGAATATAGTTTCTAAAGTTCTTTCAACCGCTCTAATTGTGGTAATTTTTGTTTCTTTAATTGATTTAGTTAGAGTTTTATCTAGGGATATTTTTACCACAGAACCTGTGGGATTTTTTGATAAAACATTGCTAGAAATTTTTGGTTTATTTTTAAATATTCTCATAGCTTTAGAATTATTAGAAAATATTACCGCCTATTTACGAAAACATATTGTTCAACTAGAGTTAGTTTTGACTACAGCGTTAATTGCTGTGGCTAGAAAAATTATCATTTTTGATCCCAAACAATACGATAAAGTAAATTTGATAGCATTAGGATTTGCAACTCTAGCACTTTCTGCCAGTTATGGGTTAGTCCGATATGTAAATACCAAACATAAAAACTAATTTTAAAAAATTGTTGTTAAATATTTTTAAAACATTTGGAGAAAAATCTACAGTAAGCTAAAATATGAAAAATATATGATGTTTTTTGCGCTGTTTAAAATGGTAAACAGAGCAGGAAACATAAAGAAGACAACGAAAACCTTAAATAGTAGCAGATTCTTGCTAAAAAAGAAGAAATTGCTTTAAATAAATAAGATAGTAATTGTATGGCTTAATCAGTTAAACCGATTGAGTAGAGAGTAAATAATGAGCGATTTGATTATAGAAAGTAGTTGGATAGTACCGATATATGGGGTAATAGGGGCAATAGCAACCTTACCCTGGTCTACGGGAATTATTCGCAAAACTGGTCCGAGACCTGCGGCTTATATAAGCATAATTATGACGGCCATTGCCTTTTTACATGGTTCTCTGGCTTTCATAGATATATGGGAAGAACCAGCTAGGCAACTAGGTTTTCACTGGCTACAAGTGGCTGATTTAGATTTATATCTAGCAGTAGATATTTCTCCCGTGAGTTTGGCGGGGATGGAGTTAGTGGCTGGTATTAGTCTTCTGGCCCAAATTTATGCCCTAGGGTATATGGAAAAAGATTGGTCAATAGCTCGTTTTTATGGTTTGATGGGCTTTTTTGAAGCATCTTTATCGGGAATAGCCATAAGCGATTCATTGTTTCTCAGTTATGCTTTACTAGAAGGTTTAACTCTATCTACTTATTTGTTAGTAGGTTTTTGGTATGCCCAACCTCTGGTAGTAACTGCCGCTAGAGATGCTTTCCTAACTAAAAGGGTAGGAGATATTATTTTATTAATGGGTTTAGTAGCATTATCTAGTTATGGAGAGGGATTAAGCTTCAGTGATTTAGGAGAATGGGCTAGTAAATCTCCCTTACCGCCATTAGCAGCAACTTTACTAGGTTTATCCTTGATTGCAGGTCCTACAGGTAAATGTGCTCAATTTCCCCTGAATCTTTGGTTGGATGAGGCGATGGAGGGACCAAATCCAGCGGGAATCATGCGTAATTCAATTGTGGTCTGTGCCGGAGCTTATGTCTTAATAAAGTTACAACCAGTATTTACTCTCTCGCCAGTATCCTCAACGGCTTTGATTATTATTGGTGCAACTACAACCATCGGCACATCATTGATGGCTATAGCTCAAATAGACATCAAGAGAACTCTATCTCATTCTACCAGTGCCTATTTAGGTTTAGTATTTATTGCGGTAGGATTGGGACAAGTAGATATTGCTCTGTTGGTGCTGTTTACCCACGCAATTGCCAAAGCTTTATTATTTATGAGTATTGGAGCGGTGATTTTAACGACTCACGGTCAAAATATCACGGAAATGGGGGGATTGTGGTCAAGAATGCCCGCGACTACCTCAGCCTTTGTTGTAGGCGCTAGTAGTTTAATTGCCCTATTACCAATGGGAACTTTTTGGTCAATGTATCGCTGGTTAGATGGGAGTTGGCACGTGCCTTTGTGGTTAGTGGGTATACTATTATTTGCCAATACTATGTCGGCAATTAATCTGACTAGAGTGTTTCGTCTGGTTTTCTTAGGAAAACCCCAAAGAAAAACGCGCCGCACCCCGGAAGTGATTTGGCCAGTTGCTTTACCAATGGTAACTTTAACAATTATTACCCTGTTTACTCCCAGTTTACCTCAGTCTTGGGGCCTTTGGTTAAGTGCTACTTCACCGATGTTGGAGGTAGAAAATCAATGGGTGGTAGATTGGAGAATACCCTTACTGTTAGCTTCGGGGTTGCTTGGTTGTACAATTGGCGCCACAATTAAAGTCAATCGAATGTTTTCGCGCTCAACTCAACTAGTTTTACGCTTTTTCCAGGACTTGTTTTCCTACGATTTTTATATTGGCTATATATATAATTGGACAGTAGTTTGGTTTGTGGCTAACTTAGCTAAAATAACTGCTTGGTTTGATCGTTATGTAGTGGATGGATTGGTAAATTTGGTGAGTTTAGCCACAATATTCAGTGGAAATAGTCTCAAGTATAACACCACGGGCCAATCCCAATTTTATATACTAACAATTGTGATCGGAGTTAGTTTACTGTTGGGTTTGATTTTGAGTAGTCAATGGTCAATATTGCTCACCTATTGGAATTCATTAATATAATTAGAGAAGATGCTCAGTATTTTATTGTTACTGCCCCTGATAGCAGCAATTACCCTAGTTTGTTGGCCAAAAAGCCAATCATCAGCAAGTTATCGTCTTGTTGCTTTAGGTTTTGGCGGGTTAATTTTAGCTCTCACAATGGCGATCGCTATTTTATTTAAACCTCAAATATCAACCATACAATTTGAGGAGTCTTTTAGTTGGATTCAATCTTTGGGGTTAAGTTACCATTTGGGAATCGATGGCTTATCTCTACCATTGATATTCCTCAATAGTTTACTAACTCCCATTGCCATATTTATTACCAGTAAAGAGTTAAAAAGACCAAAATTATACTATTCAATGATTTTTTTACTCAATGCTGGTGTCACGGGAGCATTTTTAGCTCAGGATTTATTGCTATTTTTCCTGTTTTATGAGTTAGAAATTATTCCTCTTTACTTTTTGATTGTGATTTGGGGAGGAAAACGTCGCGGTTATGCCGGGATGAAGTTTTTACTGTATACAGCAGCTTCAGGTTTTTGCGTTTTAATTTCGTTTTTGGGATTAGTATGGTTGAGTGGCGCTAATAGCTTTGATTATGAAGCTGTACGTACTTCTGAAGCAATACTGCCAAGGGATACTCAAATACTATTACTAATTCCTCTATTAATAGGTTTAGGAATTAAAATACCTATTTTCCCCTTTCATACTTGGCTACCAGATGCCCACGTGGAAGCCTCCACGCCAATCTCAGTTTTATTGGCAGGAGTATTATTGAAACTAGGGACCTACGGTTTGTTGCGCTTCGGTGTAGGCTTATTTCTAGAAGCTTGGGTGTATTTAGCACCAACTTTAGCCATTATTGCCGCAATTAGTGCTTTATATGGTGCTTGCTGTGCGATCGCCCAACAAGACATGAAAAAAGTTGTCGCCTATTCCTCCATCGCCCACATGGCTTATATCTTACTGGCGGCAGCGGCTACTACTCCTTTGAGTCTTAACGCGGCTATTTTTCAAATGATTAGTCACGGCTTAATTTCCTCTTTACTATTTATGTTAGTAGGAATAGTTTACGAAGCTACGGGCACTAGGGATGTAGAATCTCTGTGTGGATTACTCAATCCCCAACGAGGTTTACCGATAACTGGTAGTCTGATGATTTTAGGAGTAATGGCTAGTGCGGGAATTCCCGGAATGATTGGCTTTATTGCTGAATTTCTGGTTTTTCGGGGTAGTTTTCCGATTTTTCCAGTTGCTACATTGTTATGTATGGTAGGCACTGGTTTAACGGCTGTTTACTTCTTACTAGTAGTTAATAATGTGTTTTTCGGGAGACTTTCGGCAAGTTTAGCGCCAATGCCTCGGATTCCTATTACCCATCATTTGCCTAATTTCCTGCTGATTTTATTTATCTTTATTTTGGGTATTCAGCCAAGTTGGATGGTGCGTTGGAGTGAAGCCCAAGTTAATACTTTGATTATGTCAGATTCCCAAGTCGCTCACAAATTTTAAGAAAATTATTTTGGAGATATCTACAGATGGTTACTCTTAACCCCAAAACTAATAAACATCCCTTAGAAGAGTATATAAAAAGGTTAGAGTCGGGATTGGCTTTATTAGAAGACTCACCAGCTAATGTTTTAGAAGTGGTTGGCATTCTCAAAAGTTACGGTGTGGTTTTAGATGCCTATTCAGTTAACCTTTGTTATATAGCTAATCACCAATTTTTAGTCTTTTTTCCCTTCTTTAAATATTTTAATGGGGAAATTTCCCTATCAAAATTGCTCAATCACTGGCGGCATAAACGAATTAACTATGAATATGCCGAGTATTGTATGAAGGTAATGTTATGGCATGGGGGAGGTGGTTTGGATGAGTATGTCGATTCCCCAGAGTTTAAAAAGAGAGTAGATAAGGTAATTCAAGCTAAATTCAAAGGTAACTGGTTATGGCTAGGAGTTAATCAGGTATTTAGAGAGTTTATGCCCGAACAAATGCGGCAAATGTCTTACTATAGTGGTTTAGGTCAGTTTTGGCGCGTTATGAGTGATACTTTCTTGAGTTTGAGCGATCGCTATGAGGCTGGTGAAATCAAAACAATTCCCGATGTAGTCGCTCATATTTTAGATGGTTTAGTCACTAATGCCAATAAACCAATTACTTACCAAGTTCAAATTAAACACCAAATATATCCAATTATTCCCCCAGAAGTTGGTTTAACCTTTTTGATGGATACGGCTGTGCCCTATGTAGAGGCTGTCTTTTTTCGGGGAACACCTTTTATGGGTACTGTTTCCTATAATGCTCAAGCTTATCAAATTCCTAGGGAGCAGAATTTATTTACTTATGGCGCTTTATACGCGGATCCTCTGCCTGTAGGTAGCGCTGGTATTCCTCCTACTTTGCTAATGCAGGATATGAGTCATTATCTCCCTGATTATTTACATAAGTTTTATCGTGAAACTTTACGTCAAGAAGATGATTTATTAGTTCAAATTTGTGAAAGCTTCCAAAAGTCGATGTTTTGTGTTACTACTGCCGCTATTCAAGGTTTAGCCCCTTATCCTTTAAATACTAAAGATGTAACTCAACAAGCAGAAAATCGGGCTTATCTCAAAGGTTGGCTTAATCGCTTTACTACTTCTCGTCTTTTAGAAGTTAATACATGAGTAAGCTGCTTTTGTATCTAAAGTGAATTTTAAAATAATTCTCTCTCTTGAGGCAAATTATCTTCTCTATCTTCGAGAAAGGCATCCGGTACTACAGAAGGTTGCAAAAAATACGTTTTCCACGAAAGAGGTTTAGGTGAGAGAATAATTTTATCACCTTCACGAGCAATGAAGACTTCCTCAGCATCGACGCGAAACTCTTTAGGTAAACGCACCGCTTAACTACCTCCCGTTTGAAAAATTTTAGCGGTTGGTTGTTCCATAGCACCTCTCCAATATATATACAGCTATATCTACTATAGCAAAGGAAGGTTAGTTAGGACACATAAGTTATCGTTTTTAGGGAATAGGCAAGCTTGCAATAGGCAATCCCTGGAATAGGGAATATAGTTGATATTTGACAAAGCACAAAAATAGCCTAAAAAAGGCTATATACTAGATATTAAAGGTTTTGAAAAGGAGACGAGATGATCAATATATAGTTTTAATAACCTAAAAAAGATTGAGGCAAAATAATGTTTAATTCAATTATAGCTGAGAGCAAAACCAGTAAAAAACTCCCCCAGCAAATTAGTCAAATTATCGCTGATTTAAAACCAGTTGCCATCAAAGCTTCATCAGGCACTGGCAAAACATTTATCTCTAAATTAATTCATAACCATTCCTCGTTAAAACCAGGGATGTTTGTAGAAATTGATTGTGCTAAATTACCTCGTAACCAAGAAGGTATGGTCGATAACCTTGGTTTAATTCCCATATCAGATCAGGGCACATTGTTACTTGATAATGCTCATTTGTTAAGCGAACAAGTATATATAAAAATAACTGAATATTTAGAGAATGGAGAAAAATTGCTCTCCACCAATAATACCCCTTGGCAATTTTTATCCCCTAATTCTGGGGTACGTTTGATTTTAGCTAGTCCAGAAAAAATTAAACTAGCTGATATTGAGATCCATAATCTTAAACTGTTACCTCTAACTCAAAGAAGGGCAGATATTCCTAATTTTGCCGCTTATTTTCTCGAAAAATATTGTCAAGAAACAGGCAGAAATATACTGAAAATTAACCAAGCAGTCCTCCGTAGATTAATTAGCTACAATTACCCAAGAAACATAGCTGAATTAGAAGACATCATCAAACGGATGGTTTGGATGACACCAAAAGAAGAGTTAGTGATTCCTGAAAAATTGCTTTGGTATGTGGAGTCTAAAAAAAATGCTTATCGAATAGATTTACTCAATCAACTACCTTGGCTGCGTAAATTCTTCCTCAGTAAATGGTGGCCACAGGGTGTATGGCTTCTAGTCATGGCAGTTTTTATTCCTGTGACCATCACAGGCTTTCTCGGTCCTCAAAACCCTTCTGAGAGTATGATTCTCAATTTTCTTTGGGCTTGGTGGTGGAGTTTTTCCCTCCTACTTTTTCCCTTCGTCGGTCGTATCTGGTGTTCAATCTGTCCCTTTATGGTGACGGGAGAATGGATAAGAAAACTATCTCTGTGGATTTGGCCTCGTGAATTACTATCTTGGCCAACTAAATGGCTAAATAAATGGGGTGCTTGGTTAATGTGGATAGGCTTTTTAGCTATTTACTTATGGGAAAAACTGTGGGATTTACCCCATACTGCTTATCTTTCTGCCTCGTTGTTACTACTTATTACAGGGGGAGCGGTGATTTGTAGTCTTATCTACGAACGCCGCCTCTGGTGCCGATATCTATGTCCTATTGGTGCTATGAATGGCATGTTCGCTAAATTATCAATGACTGAATTACGCGCTAGTGAACAAGTATGCGGCACTCAATGCGATGTATTCGCTTGTCGCCAAGGCAGTGATGTTAGTCCGGTTACATTTGTTGAAGCTTTACCCAACGAAGGCCAAGCTATCGATGCTTGTCCCCTCCACTCTATTCCTTCAAAGCTGATGGATAATCGAGATTGTGTTTTGTGTATGGGTTGTGTCAAAGGTTGTCCTAATCGTTCGATACAACTTAACTTACGTTTTCCTGGTAGTGATTTATGGGAGTCTCACCAACCTTTTTGGGCCGAAGTTGCCCTATTACTACTCCTGTTTGGTGGTGTATTTATGCACTACTCGGATAAATTTCTGGGGTGGTTTGGTGTAAGAGATATTACTCTTGATTCTCAACATTTATTAGTAGCAGTGCCGTTGATTTCTGTGTTATTAATTATTCCTTTTGTGGCAACTTATTTAACTCATAGATTAACTAAGCAAATCGATAGGGAGATGCCAGATTATCTCACAGTAATTTATGCTTACTTACCTATGACTCTGGGTTTCAATCTAGTTTACTATATCTCATCTGTCATTACTGAAGCGGGGAATATCTTACCAGTTATGGCTCGTACTTTTGGACTCAGTGGCGCAAGTTTACCCTCCCTAACCTGGAATTTAGAAGTTGCCACTTTTGTTCAAGAGGTGACTCTGGTCTTGATATTACTTTTGAGTATCTATCCTCTAGTAAAAATCACCAAGCGACCTTTGATGGGTTTACTGCCACATTTATTGTTGATGGTTGGGTTTAATCTTATTTTCTTGAACTTGATTTTGTAGTTTTTGAAGTTGTGGGCGATCGCCTTTAGCTCCATAAG
The DNA here is from genome assembly GCF_057440575.1 of Johannesbaptistia floridana. Classification (NCBI taxonomy): domain Bacteria; kingdom Bacillati; phylum Cyanobacteriota; class Cyanophyceae; order Chroococcales; family Cyanothrichaceae; genus Johannesbaptistia; species Johannesbaptistia floridana. The sequence continues at coordinate 11,194 of NZ_JALKVM010000128.1, read as the reverse complement.
AAATTAGCACTTTGGGGGAGATAGGCGAAACGCTTATTAAGTAAGGATTGTAAAAAGTGCAAGTTATAGCAGTGACCGCAGTGGTGTTAACAACATTTATCACTAACTTTTCCCCCCTTCCCCCCTTACTAAGGCAGGGCTGTTTCGTTCTAAAATTTTTCGTAAGCTAGAAGCTAGACACCACAAAAGTTGACGCTCTTTTTAGCTATTATTAGAAAAAAGGTGATTTATTATTAGCAAAAAATCCCTTCTCCCTGCTCCCTGCTCCCTGCTCCCTGCTCCCTGCTCCCTGCTCCCTGCTCCTCCTCACCATTTTCTTTGTCAAGAACGAAACAGCCCTGCCCTTACTAAGGGGGGCTTTTCATCATTTTTGTCAACATCTATTGGCGAGCTTGCTATAAAAGGTAGGCTAGTAATGGGTTTCATAGTTTTAAAATATATCAACCAATAACTAGATAAAAAAGAAGAGCGATCGCCAAGAGTAAGATTGCCATAATTAGGAGTATTTGCCAAGACAAACGAAACTTACTCCTTCTTTTCTCCAGCTTAACCAATAAAATACGATCAACTAATAGATAGTGAATCCGGGTAATGTCTCTAAGTAATTCTGGATAGGGTAAACAATCTTGAGAAATTTTTTGAATCACTTGACCATTATCAAAGAAAATTGTTTGTATAATACCTTCATTGAGATAATAACTAGAAAAAGTCAAACAACCAGAATTAGACAAAATCTTGATAAGTTGTTGTTGACAAGCAGAGTCAACCTCAAGGTAAGCTTCTAAATCTTCAGTAAGTTTAATGTTTTTTAAAAATTCTGGAGTTAAATTAAAGCGAAACTGCTCTTGATTAATAGTTAAAATTGACTGCATAGACTGAGACATAAAATTTTTCAAGTTTACTGAGTAAGAGATGGGGAAGTGTGGTAAGTTTGAGAAGTTAGGAGTTAATACCTACCGATTACCGTTCAGCTCAAATAACTCTAATTCTGGTAAAATCATACATAATAGCATAATAAAGTCATGAATAATTAACTATGTTGAAATTTTTACTAGGAGATCCAAATACTCGGAAAATCAAGAAAATAAAACCTCTAGTCACCGAAATTAATCTATTAGAGGAGGATATAAAAAAACTATCCGATGAACAACTAAGAGGAAAAACAGCAGAATTTAGAGAATATATAGACAAAGCGAGAGGAGATCGCGAAGAAGAAGAAAGACTAGCAGAAATTTTACCAGAAGCCTTTGCCGTAGTCAGAGAAGCGGCAGTCAGAGTTTTAGGAATGCGTCACTATGACGTACAGTTAATTGGGGGAATTGTTCTACACCAAGGACAAATTGCCGAGATGAAAACAGGAGAAGGTAAAACCCTAGTATCTACCCTGCCTGCCTATTTAAACGCCATTGGTGGCAAAGGTGTTCACGTAGTAACCGTAAACGATTACCTAGCCCGTCGTGACGCGGAATGGATGGGACAAGTTCACCGTTTCCTCGGCTTATCTGTAGGCTTAATCCAAGGGGGAATGAGTGCGCCAGAAAGAAGGAAAAATTATAGCTGTGATATCACCTACACCACTAACAGCGAGTTAGGCTTTGACTATCTTCGGGATAATATGGCCACAGCAATAGAAGAAGTGGTACAAAGACCATTTAACTACTGTATCATTGACGAGGTGGACTCAGTACTAATAGACGAAGCCAGAACACCATTGATTATCTCAGGACAAGTAGAACGTCCCACAGAAAAATATCTGAAAGCCTCAGAAATAGTTCAACATCTCGTCAAAGAAACAGATGAAGAAGAGGGGGATTATGAAGTAGACGAAAAAGGCCGCAACGTTCTCATCACGGACGAAGGCTACGCCAAAACCGAAGAATTACTGGGAGTATCAGACCTATACGACGAAGAAAATCCCTGGGCACACTATATAATCAATGCCATCAAAGCAAAAGAACTATTTACCAAAGACGTGAACTATTTAGTACGTGATGGGGAAATAGTCATTGTTGATGAATTTACTGGGAGGGTGTTGCCAGGGAGACGCTGGAGTGATGGCTTACACCAAGCAGTGGAAGCAAAAGAAAGGGTAAAGATTCAAAAAGAAACTCAAACCCTAGCCACAATTACCTATCAAAACTTTTTCCTCCTGTATCCTAAATTAGCAGGAATGACTGGAACCGCTAAAACTGAAGAAACTGAATTTGAAAAAGTATATAATCTACAAGTAACGATTATCCCCACACATTTACCTTCCCGACGTAACGATTTACCAGACGTAGTTTATAAAAATGAAGTAGCTAAATGGAAGGCCGTGGCGGGAGAATGTATAGAAATGCACCAAAAAGGTCGTCCTGTATTAGTAGGAACAACTAGTGTAGAAAAATCAGAATTACTCTCCAAATTACTGAGTCAAAATGAAATTCCTCACAAACTACTCAACGCTAAACCAGAAAATGTAGAAAAAGAATCAGAAATTGTCGCCCAAGCCGGAAGAAAAGGTGCCGTAACTATTGCTACTAATATGGCAGGACGAGGAACAGATATAATCTTAGGTGGTAATGCTGATTATATGGCCCGTCTGAAAATCAGAGAATATGTGCTACCCAGAATTGTCAAACCAGAAGACGATAAATTAGGGTACAAAGTAGCTAACTCCACTCCCCGCAAACCAGGCAAAGGTTTTGACCCGACATTGAAAATGAAGAGTTGGCGGGCTTCTACAGAGATATTCCCCACAGAACTTTCTCAAGAAACTGAACAAACTCTCAAAGAAGCAGCAAAATTTGCTGAAGAAACCTATGGCTATCAAAGTATGTCAGAATTGGCCGCTGAAGAAAAAATAGCGATCGCTGCTGAAAAAGCCCCAACCCAAGACCCTGTAATTCAAAAACTACGGGAAGTCTATAAGTTAATTATCAAAGAATATGAACACTTTACTGATAAAGAACAAGAAGAGGTAATTAGTGTAGGGGGACTATACGTAATCGGCACAGAACGTCACGAATCAAGACGAATTGACAACCAATTGCGCGGTAGGGCAGGAAGACAAGGAGATCCTGGGGCAACACGCTTTTTCCTCAGTTTAGAAGACAATTTATTACGGATTTTTGGGGGAGATCGCGTGGCAGGCTTAATGAATGCTTTCCGCGTAGAAGAAGATATGCCTATTGAGTCAGGAATGCTCACCCGTTCTCTAGAAGGGGCTCAGAAAAAAGTAGAAACTTTCTATTACGACGCGCGTAAAAATGTATTTGAATACGACGAAGTGATGAATAAACAGCGTTCTGCTATTTACGCTGAACGTCGTCGCGTCTTAGAAGGATTCGATGTTCAAGACCAAATTCTACAATATGCCACCAAAACCATGGACGAAATCGTTGATGCCTATGTAAATCCCGAATTACCCCCAGAAGAATGGGATTTAGAAAATATGGTAGCCAAAGTCAAGGAGTTTATTTACCTGTTAGAAGGTATTGAGGCGAAAGACTTAGAAGATATGACGGTTTCAGAAATAAAAACCTTTTTGCATGAAGAGGTTGGCAAAGCTTACGAAATCAAAGAAAATGAAATAGAACAAGTCCAACCAGGTTTAATGCGACAAGCAGAACGCTTCTTTATTCTTAATCAGATAGATACTCTCTGGAAAGAACATTTACAAGCAATGGATGCTTTGAGAGATTCAATCGGTTTACGAGGCTACGCTCAGCAAAACCCCTTGATTGAGTATAAACAAGAAGGATTTGGTATGTTTTTAGAGCTAATGACCGATATTCGTCGGAATGTGGTTTATAATCTCTTTAAATTTCAACCCCAAGCCCAACGCCAAAGCGCTTAATTAGAGGTGTTAGGTGTTAGGTGTTAGGTGTTAGATTATTCGTTCCCTGGATTTAAAATTCAGGGAACGAATTACCCCACAACCGCTGTCTCAGGTATGTATTTAACTACTTAATCTATAAATTTTAGTTTGGGGAAATTTAAAAGTTAATTGATAACAGATGACAACCAAATCCATTGATTTTGGTCAAACCGTTCAAGATCGATAACTTCTTGCTTCAATCATTTTCACAGATTATATCATGTCCGTTTAATTAGTTATGATAAAGTTCTACCTTCATACCTTCTTCCTTCCCTCTCTTGCCTCTCTTGCCTCTCTTGCCTCACCTCATTTTTATCGTAAGTATTCACCCGAACTTGATATTAAACCTAAAACCAACAAATCTAAAACCTACTTATGAATATTCTCACTAAACTCCTATTTCCCCCTCGTCAAAGCCAACAGTATGGCAAACCTAAGATGAAAAAAAGCCGCCGCGGTATCGAAATTAAATCCGCCGCGGAAATCGAAATCATGCAAACTAGTAGTAAAATTGTTGCTACAGTACTTCAAGAGATTTCTGAATTAGTTAAACCAGGCATGACTACAGCAGATTTAGATGCCTATGCAGAACAAAGAATCAAAGAAATGGGAGCAACTCCAAGCTTCAAAGGCTATTATGGCTTTCCCGCTTCTATTTGTGCTTGTATTAATCACGAAGTTGTCCACGGCATCCCACAAGCTAGTAAGAAGATTCAAGCAGGAGATTTACTCAAGGTGGATACAGGCGCCTATTACCAAGGTTTCCACGGAGACTCTTGTATAACCATAGCTGTAGGGAAAGTTTCAAAACAAGGACGAAAATTAATGGCCGCCGCAGAAACCGCCCTATACAAAGGTATCGCTCAAGTAAAACCAGGTAATTGTTTACTAGATATCGCCGGAGCAATTGAAGACTATGTCAAAAGCGAAGGTTATAGTGTAGTGGAACAATTTACCGGCCATGGGGTAGGGAGAAATCTTCACGAAGAACCCTCTGTATTTAATTTTAGAACTAATGACCTACCTAATGTACTACTTCGTCCGGGTATGACTTTAGCCATTGAACCAATTCTTAATGCAGGTTCTAAATTAACTAAAACTATGAGCGATCGCTGGACAGTAGTTACCGCAGATAACTCCCTTTCGGCACAGTTTGAACATACTGTTTTAGTTACTGAAAATGGTTATGAAATTCTTACTGAAAGAACGGGAAAAACTGCTATAATGTAAATCAAAAGGGCACGTAGCTCAGGGGATAGAGCACCAGATTCCGGTTCTGGGTGTCACAGGTTCGATTCCTGTCGTGCTCGTTATTTAATAACCGCTCTTACGTAAAAGTAAAATTAACTCTTGATTTGAGGTTTCAGCTAATACCTAAAACCTGACACTTCTTAATCAATTCTATGTTAAGCTAATTGTTAAGAAATATTAAAATCAATAAAATGGACTTATTTACAGCAATTACAGAAAGAAGATCGGTCAAACACTACGACCCTCAACACTCTATGAGTGATGAAGAGATAGAAAAGCTAATTAGCTACGCCATGCTCTCACCAACCTCCTTTAACATTCAAAATTGGCGCTTTGTAGTTGTTAAAGACGCAGAAATCAAACAAAAACTGAGAGCAGCAGCATGGGATCAAGCCCAAGTAACCGAGGCATCTATAGTAATTCTCTTATGTGGCGACATGAAATCATGGGCAAAAGAACCAGAACGCTACTGGCGTAATGCTCCAGAAAAAGTGAGAGAAACCATAGTACCCATGATTGGTCAATTCTACGAGGGGAAAGAATCTTTACAGAGAGACGAAGTAATGAGATCCTGTGGCATAGCCGGACAGACAATTATGTTAACCGCAAAAGCAATGGGCTATGATACCTGTCCCATGATTGGTTTTGACCCAGAAAAAGTAGCAGAAATTATCAAGCTACCAGAAGAGCACGCGATCGGGTTTATGATTGTAGTGGGTAAAGCAGCTCAAGAAGCACGGCCACGCTCCGGTCAGTTAGAATTATCACAAGTAATGATCAAAGATACTTTTTAAAATTAATGCCAGCAATTTCTCCTAACACCAAGGCTTTAATTATTGGGGCAACCCAAGGAATTGGCCTTGGTTTTGTCAAAAATTTACTAAAGCAGCCAGAAATCACCAAAGTATACGCTACCTACCGTAATCAAGCATCGGCAGCAGAACTCTTCACCCTAGAAAGAGACAACCTTAACCGTATGACTTCTATCCCCATGGATATCACCGAAGAGTCTCAGATAAGCGCGGGTATAGATAAAATCAAAGCCGAGACCAAAGAGTTGCACCTAGTAATTAATTGTGTTGGTATTCTTCATGATTCTCAGTTACAACCAGAAAAAAGCCTCAGGCACATAAACAAAGATAACCTTCTTAAGTATTTTGAAGTTAATAGTATTGGTTCAATACTCCTCGCTAAACACCTGTTGCCCCTGTTAAAACACAATAAAACTAACGTTTTTGCCGTGATATCTGCGAAAATAGGAAGCATTGGCGATAATAATTTAGGAGGATGGTATGGTTATCGCGCCTCAAAAGCAGCTTTAAATATGTTTATGCGCACAGTCTCCATAGAATATAGTCGCAAAAGTCCTAAAACTATAGTTTTAATGTTGCATCCAGGTACAACAGATACTCAGCTTTCTCAACCATTTCAACGAAATGTGCCTCCAGAAAAACTCTTTTCTGTGGAGCGCACCGTTAAACAGTTATTAGAAGTAATTGCCCAACGCACTGCCTCTGATAATGGTAAGTTTTTCTCCTGGGATGGTCAACCTTTGCCTTGGTAGTTTCCTCTTAGCAATTGAACAATTAATTTGTAATTTTTGCGCCCCCAGGTAGGTGTAAAATCAGAGCTAGAACAAAAAAAGCCTAAAACTCTTTCTCTGTGGAAGTTTGAAATTATTCAGCAGTTAGAAGCCTGGGCGCACCTTATACAGTAGGCATTTTAAGATTTTTATGTTATTATATACAAAAGCGATAAAGGTAAGTTAAAGACCTAGGCGCAAACGAACCTTGAAAACTATATAATATCATGCTTCCAAGCGATCGCAGTTAAAATCGACTATAATCCCTATGAGGGATTGAAACAGAGCCTGTTCAACACCTAAAGCGTCGAAAGGAAGTTAAAATCGACTATAATCCCTATGAGGGATTGAAACTGCCAACTAGAGGAGCTAAAAGGATCAGTATTTGGGGTTAAAATCGACTATAATCCCTATGAGGGATTGAAACATATCTCTTGAAAACCGGAGAATATACCAAAGCCTGTTAAAATCGACTATAATCCCTATGAGGGATTGAAACAACTCGACCTGAGTTGGTTGAACATCAGTAGTGAGGAAGTGTTAAAATCGACTATAATCCCTATGAGGGATTGAAACAGCTGTTGGGAACCTTGCCTGGTTTCCACTAATTCAATGCGGCGAGTTAAAATCGACTATAATCCCTATGAGGGATTGAAACGAATAACCGTATCTTCTGAGTTAATCCCGTCAAGTTAAAATCGACTATAATCCCTATGAGGGATTGAAACGTTTCTAGTAGTCCAGACTCTCTCTAAAGTTGCTGTTAAAATCGACTATAATCCCTATGAGGGATTGAAACAATCCTCCTACTATCGATGCGATCGCTGTAATGCAATGTTAAAATCGACTATAATCCCTATGAGGGATTGAAACTTAACGAGATGAAGCAAAGAATCTTTATCTTTTCCTTGTTAAAATCGACTATAATCCCTATGAGGGATTGAAACAAATATCAGTTCCCAAATAATTGCTTGAAAAGCGAGTTAAAATCGACTATAATCCCTATGAGGGATTGAAACCATTTTCATCATTAAAACTGAGACCAGTACACGCCACAGGGTTAAAATCGACTATAATCCCTATGAGGGATTGAAACAACTTAACTCTCTCTGATATACCTACTAGTTTTGTTAAAATCGACTATAATCCCTATGAGGGATTGAAACTTTTCTTCTTTAACGGTATCTGCAATTTCTTGTAGATTGTTAAAATCGACTATAATCCCTATGAGGGATTGAAACTTTGGATTTGGATTTTATTTAAAGTAGTCATTGCTTGTTTCGTTAAAATCGACTATAATCCCTATGAGGGATTGAAACAACTTAGATTTAACTGAAATATCATACTGGGGAACGTTAAAATCGACTATAATCCCTATGAGGGATTGAAACACTAAATAATTAACTACAGAATCAGGTAACTCAGCTATAGCGTTAAAATCGACTATAATCCCTATGAGGGATTGAAACCGACCAGACCGTTGAAAGTCTTGCTCTTTACTGTGTTAAAATCGACTATAATCCCTATGAGGGATTGAAACAAGGAAATCCTAAAGAGTACTTGACATTTTATAAGGGTTAAAATCGACTATAATCCCTATGAGGGATTGAAACAGAGATCAGCACTGGAATGAAGCCACAGAAAAAGTGTTAAAATCGACTATAATCCCTATGAGGGATTGAAACGCCAGTGAAGGAGAAGATTATTTGGAAGCATCAATGTTAAAATCGACTATAATCCCTATGAGGGATTGAAACAGAGAGCAGTCGGACTTCCAGCGATCTGGATCTAGTTAAAATCGACTATAATCCCTATGAGGGATTGAAACTAACGCAATTTCTAGATAATCTAGAGCTGTTTGAAATGTTAAAATCGACTATAATCCCTATGAGGGATTGAAACCGATTCCTATTTAGAGCTATTCTCAGAAATGAGAGTTAAAATCGACTATAATCCCTATGAGGGATTGAAACATGTGCAAATTGGAGATTACCAGTTATGGAGAAAAGTTAAAATCGACTATAATCCCTATGAGGGATTGAAACTTTGATTAAAAAGTTTAAGCGATCATAAATCGCGTTAAAATCGACTATAATCCCTATGAGGGATTGAAACAGGGTATTATGGTGCTATAAAAATAGGGGCGGGAGAGTTAAAATCGACTATAATCCCTATGAGGGATTGAAACAAACATAGTTTGAGCGCGATCGCTTAACATCTGAGGTTAAAATCGACTATAATCCCTATGAGGGATTGAAACCCCGCAAAACCGCTATTTAGCCTGGGAAAATTTGTTAAAATCGACTATAATCCCTATGAGGGATTGAAACTAAAAACCTCAGATTTTTCATTTTAATAATTTCTTGTTAAAATCGACTATAATCCCTATGAGGGATTGAAACAGACAACAAAACGATTAACGAGGTGGCGACAAGGGTTAAAATCGACTATAATCCCTATGAGGGATTGAAACTACTTTGTGGTTACTTCATAGCAGTAACCGAGCTAGGTTAAAATCGACTATAATCCCTATGAGGGATTGAAACAATTAGGCGATCGCTTTTTTAAAACTTTTATCGAGTTAAAATCGACTATAATCCCTATGAGGGATTGAAACTTGAATTTTTTGTCTTGATCAAACGCGATTACAAAGTTAAAATCGACTATAATCCCTATGAGGGATTGAAACTCCTAACTTAACAAGGTAATCATCGAGCCAATTGGTTGAGACTACTTCCACTACAAGTTTAATCGACTGACTTAATGTAATGATTGATTCTTTTTCCCATCGCGGAAAATTATCCGTTTTTCTAGCTAATTTGATAATATTTAGTTTAAATGCGTATTAGGTTACAAAAGCATGAAGTTTAACATTAAGTCTGTAACTAATTCCCAAGAAATGTCAGCTTTTTTAAATGTACCGAAAAAGGTATACGCTAATGATACTAACTGGGTGCAGCCATTAAATAGCAGTATCAAGAAAGAGTTAGGAGAAAATAGCTCTTTTTTAGAATATGGAGAATTTGCTAAGTTTATAGCTATTTCCGAAACATCACAAGAAGTACTAGGAAGGATTGTAGCAGCAATCAACCAGAAGTTAATCGCTAAAGAAAATAAGCAGGTTGGTATATTCGGATATTTTGAATGTGTAAATGATTATCAAGTGGCTGAAGCACTTCTAGAAGCAGCTTGTAAGTGGATGAGCGATCGCCAAATAGTTATCGCTAGAGGACCAATTAATTTATCTACCCACAATAGTTGTATGTTTCTAGCCAGTGGCTTTGATTCTCCTCCCACAATGATGATGCCCTATAATCCTCCATACTATCCAGAATTTATTCTACGCCATGGCTGGACTAAAGTAAAAGAAGCTTATGCCTATTTACTACCCCTCAATCAATCACTACCTCCCCAGTTTAAAAAAGCCTATCAAATCTGTTGTAAAAGCGGCATTACTTTCCGTTCAATTAATTTGAAAGAAGAAGGCTGGGAAAAAGACTGTGAGCAAATTTATCAATATATGACCCAGGGATTCTCCCAAAGCTGGAGTTATACACCTTGGAGTAGGGAAGAGTTTTTTGAAGAGGCAGAAAGTTTACGCAGCGTGGTAGATACGGATATTTTTATTATCGCTGAAGACAAAGACCAGATGGTGGGTTTTTGCTTTGCTTTACCAGATTATAATTTAGCTCTAAAACATGTAAATGGTAAATTAGATTGGTTAGGAATTATCAAATTATTATGGTATCGCCGCCAAATCAATCGCGCTAGAGTATCAACCATTTTCTCTCTCCCAGAATATCGTCGCAAAATGGTTTCCCTCAGTATAATTTATTTATTAATGCAGCAAGGAACTAAAACAGGTAAAAAATACCAAGAAGCCGAACTTTCTTGGGTTTGGCAGGATAATCTCGCCTCTCGTAAACTAACGGAAGCCTCGGGAGCAAAATTACACAAAACTTATCATATCTACGAAAAATTACTTTAGTTTTGTAGTAAGTTTCGGCGATCGCCAAGGAATCCGCATTCGCTGTGGGCCTCCTTTTTAAATGCTATTCCAGAGATTTCAACAGAAGTAATTGAAAGCTTGGAATCCCCGTAACTTTAGTGCGGGGAGGAAAGGCGAACCGACGACTACTCTTAACTTGCACTTTTTACAATCCTTACTCAATAAGCGTTTCGCCGATATCCCCAAAAGTGCTAATTTCTTATGGAGCTAGTGGCGTACCGCTACGCGGATCCCTTCGGGATCGCGCCGCTAGTCAGGAGCTCAGATCTTGCATCTTTACCCAAAGTTACTTGTGGATGAATAATGAGTTTTGAAGTAATGAGTTTTGAAGTAATGAGTAAGGAGTCTTGGAGTTTTGGAGTCTTGGAGTTTTGGAGTTTTGAAGTTTTGAAGTTTTGAAGTAAGGAGTCTTGGAGTTTTAGAGTCTTGGAGTTTTGGAGTTTTGAAGTTTTGAAGTAATGAGTTAAAGAATTAATGCTCAACGCTTAAAAAT
>NZ_JALKVM010000127.1:0-2809 GCF_057440575.1 Johannesbaptistia floridana | reverse complement strand
AAAAAATGACGACAATCTACACCATAATCTCAAGAGAGCGACCATAGAGAGCGTATAATTATCCCAAGGATAGTATGATTAAATCTCTCTAAATACTGATATGGCTAAAAGATACCTCCAATTAGATGACTTGAGATATGCCGATGACCGCCACAAAGTAGCAGGCTTATTCAAGAAATTGGGTTATGACGCCTTAGCCAACCCCGTAGACCTAGACTTACCCCCTAGAAGTGCCGAAAGTCTACAAAACTCCTATATGATCGCTAATATAACTGACCACGATAAAAGCCTGCAAGTAATCCTGTTAGAATTACAACCAGAAGAATTAACCAGTCATCGCCTCCAAGTTATTGCTAAACACTTATGTAAACGTCCGAGTAAATTTTTACTGATAGGCACTAATGACTATAATCAGTTAATGTTCGTTAATCCTCGTCAAACACTCCAAGGCAAACCATTAGAATTATTTTTTAGTATACGGAAACTATTAGTAGACCGCCAAAATCCTACTAACTATGACCGAGACAGATTAGAGGCGATCGCCTACGAAGGAGAAGATCCCGAAAAACTATATCAAAAACACTGTAAAGCCTTTGATGTTGAACAACTAACCAAACATTTCTACAGTGGCTACAAACAACTGTTTAACCTAGTTCAAGATATCGTTAAACAATACAACCCTCACCCCTACTTTGAAGACAAAAATCGCCTCTATCAATTCTGCCAAAGACTCCTAGGGAGAATTATGTTTCTCTACTTCCTACAAAAGAAAGAATTTCTAGGAGGAGATCGCTCTTTTTTAACCACCCATTACCCCAAACAAGCAAATATAGAAGATACTAACTTCTATCAGCAATTTCTAGAACCCCTATTTTTTGACACCCTCAACCGACACAGAGAAAATATGACATCACAGTGGGGTAAAATTCCTTACCTAAATGGTGGCTTATTTGACCGGGATTATGGACCGAATATTCAAGACGCCTTAGGCAATCAAACCCCAAACCAGATACTATTACCCAATCGCCTCTTTCATCCCCAAGAAGATAACAGCATATTAAACTTTTTCAACAAATACAACTTTACCGTTAGCGAAAATACCCCAGAAGAAGAAAACGTAGCTGTAGATCCAGAAATGCTAGGTAAAGTATTTGAGAATATGTTAACAGCTCCAGAACGCAGTCAAACAGGAACTTTCTATACACCTCGTAAAATTGTTCAGTTTATCTGTAAACAATCTCTCACCCGCTACCTAGCAGATACCACCGCCATTCCCTTAGAAGATGTAGAGAAAATTGTGTCTATAGATTTAGATACTGATGAATCCCAACTAAATAAATTAATCACCCCACAACAGGCAAAAAGCATCAAAGAAGCCTTAACCCAACTCAAATCCTTAGACCCCGCCGTAGGTAGTGGCGCCTTCCCTCTGGGATTAATGCAAACAATTCTTCAGATTAAACAGATAATCGCCAAACGTGAAGGCATGACTATCAATAGGGGTAGTCTTTTGATCACAGAGTGGAAACGAGAAATTATTGCTAATAACTTATATGGAGTAGATATTAAACCCGAAGCCATAGAAATCGCTAAATTAAGAATGTGGCTATCTTTAGTAGTAGATATACCCCAGATAGAAAATGTTGAACCTCTGCCTAATCTTGACTATAAGTTAATGTGTGGTAATTCTCTGATTGAGAAGATTAACGGCGAACAATTAATACCCACACCTCAACAGGGGAAACAACTAATGTTAGAAGTAACTCCCATTCAACAAGCGATTTTACCCCTACTGAAGCTGCAAAAAGAATATTTTCAAGTGCAAAATGAAGCAAGACATCATTTAAGACAAGAAATCATCGCCGCCGAAAGAAATATTTTTCAAGTAGCTATAGATGACCGCCGCCAATTCTATCAAGGAAGGTTAGGTGATATAAGTAGACAACTTCACTCCATGAAGGGGAAAACTAGTAAAAAATGGGAAAAGGAAAAACAAGAGATAGCTGATAAGTTGGCTGACTTGGAAAAACTTAGGGAAAATGTTCAAAAAGGAGAAATTGCCCTTAATTTCTTTCAATACTATCTACACTTTCGAGACGTATTTGAATCTATTGGCGGCTTTGATTTAGTTATCGGCAATCCCCCCTATGTGAGACAAGAAGCGATTAAAGAATTAAAACCACTTTTACAAGAAGAAGGTTATCAATGTTATACAGGGGTTGCTGATTTATACGTTTACTTTTTTGAAAAAGGTCTTCAATTACTTAAACCAGGAGGTTATTTAAGTTATATCTCCTCTAATAAGTATTTTCGTTCTAACTACGGTGAAAAGTTACGGCAATTTCTAGCCACAACCGGAAAAATAGAATATTTAATCGACTTTGGAGATGCTAATGTCTTTGAGGCGATCGCCTATCCTAGTATTATTTTAGTCAATAAAACTGAATCAAATATCAAAGAATCTCATCAGGCGTTGGTTTTTAATTGGCAGCCTGAAGATTCTCTAGAAGACTTCGACTCTCTATTTACAACTAAAAGTTTCTTGATTCAGCAAAGACAACTCACCCCCGAAGGTTGGCGCCTAGAATCTCCTGCTGTCTTGAAGTTATTAGAAAAGCTGAAGGCATCCGGCATCCCCTTGGGAGAATATGTAAATGGACGTTTTTACCGTGGTGTGTTAACAGGTTTCAATCAAGCTTTTGTGGTTGATAAGACAGTCAAAGACCAATTAATTAGCGATCATCCTTCATCTGCTGAAGTTTTAAAACCCCTGATTCGCGGTAGAGATGTAAAACGCTGGTGTGTAAAT
>NZ_JALKVM010000126.1:0-2836 GCF_057440575.1 Johannesbaptistia floridana | reverse complement strand
TGCTAATTTAAGAGGTGCCAATTTAAAAAGTGCCTCTTTAAAAAGTGCCAATTTAAAAAGTGCCAATTTAAAAAGTGCCAATTTAAAAAGTGCCAACTTAGAGGGTGCCAACTTAGAGGGTGCCAATTTACAAGGTGCCAACTTAGAGGGTGCCTATTTAAGAAATGTTAAGTTAAATGAAAATACCCAGATAGATACAAAATGGTTAAGAGTTTGGGAGATTTTCAATATTCCCACTTCCCAAAGAGATTTACAAGGTGCCGATTTAAGTAGTGCCTATTTACAGGGTGCCAATTTACAGGGTGCCAATTTACAGGGTGCCAATTTAGAAGATGCCTATTTCTGGGGTGCCATGTTCTGGAGTGCCAATTTACAGGATGCCGATTTAAGTAGTGCCAATTTAGAGTATGCCTCTTTACAAGGTGCCAATTTACAGGGTGCCAACTTAGAGGGTGCCTATTTAGAGGGTGCCAAATTACAAGGTGCCAAGTTAAATGAAAATACTCAGATAGAAGAGAAATGGTTAAGGGTTTGGGAGATTCTCAATATTCCCACTCCCCAAAGAGATTTACAAGGTGCCAATTTAAAAAGTGCCGATTTAGGGGGTGCTAATTTACAGAATGCCAATTTACAAGGTGCCAATTTAAAAAGTGCCAAATTACAAAGTGCTAATTTACAAAGTGCCAAATTACATTATGCCAATTTAAAAAGTGCCAATTTACAGGATGCCAATTTAGAAGATGCCAAATTACATTATGCCAACTTAGAGGGTGCCAATTTCTGGCGTGCCAATTTAGAAGGTGCCGATTTATATTGTGCCAATTTAGTAGATGCCAATTTAAGAGGTGTCTATTTAAAAGATGTAAAGTTAAATGAAAATACTCAGATAGAAGAGAAATGGTTAAGAGTTTGGGAGATTCTCAATAATCCCACTCCCCAAAGAAATTTACAAGGTGCCAATTTACAAGGTGCCAATTTACAAGGTGCCAATTTACAAGGTGCCAATTTAGGAGATGCCCGTTTAGGAAGTGCCAATTTACAAGGTGCCGATTTACAAGGTGCCGATTTACAAAGTGCCAATTTACACGGTGCCTATTTACAAGGTGCCGATTTACAAGGTGCCAATTTACACGGTGCCGATTTATATTGTGCCTATTTACAAGGTGCCGATTTATATTGTGACAATTTACAAGCTGCCAATTTACAAGCTGCCAATTTACAAGGTGCCAATTTATATGGTGCCTATTTATATGGTGCCAATTTACAAGGTGCCAATTTACAAGGTGCCTATTTATATGGTGCCAAGTTAAATGAAAATACCCAGATAGATGCAAAATGGTTAAGAGTTTGGGAGATTCTCAATAATCCCACTCCCCAAAGAAATTTACAAGGTGCTGATTTACAAGGTGCCAATTTAAGTAGTGCTAATTTACAAGGTGCTAATTTACAAGGTGCCAATTTACAAGGTGCCTATTTAAAAGATGTAAAGTTAAATGAAAATACTCAGATAGATGCAAAATGGTTAAGGGTTTGGGAGATTCTCAATAATCCCACTCCCCAAAGAGATTTACAAGGTGCTAATTTAAATGGTGCCAATTTACAGGGTGCCAATTTACAGGGTGCCTATTTACAAGGTGCCAATTTACAGGGTGCCGATTTCTGGGGTGTCAATTTACAGGGTGCTAATTTAAATGGTGCCAATTTACAAGATGTCGATTTAACTAGTGCCGATTTACAAGGTGCCGATTTACAAGGTGCCGATTTACAAGGTGCCGATTTAAATAGTGCCTATTTAAAAGATGTAAAGTTAAATAAAAATACCCAGATAGATGCGAAATGGTTAAGGGTTTGGGAGATTCTCAATATTCCCACTCCCCAAAGAGATTTACAAGGTGCCAATTTACAAGGTGCCAATTTACATTATGCCAAATTACAAGGTGCTAATTTACAAGATGCCAATTTACAGGGTGCCAATTTATATGATGCCAATTTACAGGGTGCCAATTTAGTGGGTGCTAATTTACAGGGTGCTAATTTAAGAGGTGCCAATTTACAGGGTGCCGATTTCTGGGGTGCCAATTTACAGGGTGCCGATTTACAACGTGCCAATTTACAGGGTGCTAATTTAAATGGTGCCAATTTACAAGATGTCGATTTAACTAGTGCCGATTTACAAGGTGCCGATTTACAAGGTGCCGATTTACAAGGTGCCGATTTAAATAGTGCCTATTTACAAGGTAACAATATATATAGTGCCTATTTAAAAGATGTAAAGTTAAATAAAAATACCCAGATAGATGCAAAATGGTTAAGGGTTTGGGATATTCTCAATAATCCCACTTCCCAAAGAAATTTACATTCTGCCGATTTATGGCGTGCTAATTTACAAGGTGCCTATTTAGAAGCTGCTAATTTACAAGGTGCCAATTTACAAGCTGCCAATTTACAAGCTGCCAATTTACAAGGTGCTAATTTACAAGGTGCCGATTTAAGTAGTGCTAATTTACAAGGTGCTAATTTACAAGATGCCAAATTACAAGGTGCCGATTTAAGTAGTGCCTATTTAAAAGCTGCTAATTTACAAGATGCCAAATTACAAGGTGCCGATTTAAGTAGTGCTAATTTACAAGGTGCCGATTTAAGAAATGTTAAGTTAAATGGTGCCGATTTAAATAGTGCCAATTTAGAAGCCGCTAATTTACAAGGTGCCGATTTACAACGTGCCAATTTACAAAGTGCTAATTTACAAAGTGCCAATTTAGAAGCTGCTAATTTACAAAGTGCCGATTTACAAGGTGCCTATTTCTGGGGTGCCAATTTACAGGGTGCCGATTTA
>NZ_JALKVM010000125.1:0-20400 GCF_057440575.1 Johannesbaptistia floridana | reverse complement strand
AATCAATGATGATTCTGATAAACTCTGTTCCAATCTTATCGCAAAAAGGGTTCTGCTGTAAAAAATTTCTGTAGTTGCGTAGCGATGTTAAAATCTCAAAAAATGAAGACATTTGCTGTCAATAAATTATTTTAATAATAATAACTTTTACCTAGTGCGATCGCCTTACTAATCTCTTTGTATCTCAACTCATATCTTGCACTCCCAAAAAAGTACAGAAATTGGCCAACAGGCGAGAATCAATTTTTAATAGGTTAGGATCAATTCTTTTACTTCAAAACTCATTACTTCTTACTTCAAGACTCATTACTCATTACTTATTACTCATTATTCATTATTCATCCACCAGTAACATTAGGTAAAGATGCGAGGGTCTGAGTTATAGGCGATCGCCTTACTAATCTTCTTCTATCTCAACTACACCCCCAGGTTCTTCGTACCTTAGAACTTGCATCTTTACTTATAGCAAAGGAAGGGTAAGTTAGGACACAGAAGTTATCTTTTGAGGGAACAGCGGTGGGTAGCTGGTGTTAACCCACCTTTGACAGGGGAACAGGGGAATAGAGAATACCAAGCAGATACTGAATATATTCACTTATCTAAATCATAATTTTTTAAATACTGTAATTGATCTTTACTAACTTTGGCTAATGGTCTATTCTCTAAGATTAGATGATAGGCGGCGATCGCTTTTTTAGTTATTCCCAACTCTTTTAACAGAATAGATGTGTAGGTAGCACTTCTTCCGTGACCTTGGGCACAATGAATTAAAATCTTGGAAGAATAGTTAATATGTGAGGGAATTTTAATAGTTTTAGGCGCAACTCCATCTAACCAGGGTAAATAAAAGTATTTTTGAGTAGATTTAATTGGTTCAATAAATTCTGCCGTTAAGTCAATAATAAGATCATATTCTGTTTTTAACTCTGTAGATAACAATCTTCTCCCAATATAAATATTAGTTTGACTAATTCGACTAATTGATTCTTCTTTACCTAGTTTAACTAAAATATACCATGAAACATAAGTAAAAACTAACCAAGGAAAATTGAGAAACAAAATAAATTTTGAATATTGGCCAAACTTATTTTTACCGATAACAGCTTGAGGTACGTTAAACAAGTAAGCATAAAACATAATTACACAAGAAATTAATGGCCAGATTAACCAATAGTGTAAAGTCCAAAAATTATCAAAAATTAAATAAGATAAAAGAACTATTAGTAAGCCAAAAAAACCAGCGTAAATCATGATCAATATTTACAAAGTAAGAAAAAGACTCCCGCTAGTCTTTTAAATTTAACAGGAGTCGTGATGAGTGTATTTAAAATATTAACAATCAGAGTATATACACAATCAAAAAGAGAATTACCCAGACCACATCGACGAAGTGCCAGTAAATCTCTGCCGCTTCTACACCAAAATGACTTTCACTAGAATAGTGACCTTGTTTTCGTGCCCGCCATAAAACCGCCAGAATGAGTAGTAAGCCTACAGTTACATGGAGGCCGTGGAACCCTGTTAATGCGTAGAAGCTACTGGCAAAAAGATTAGTAGTTAAACCAAACTCTAAGTGAAAATACTCATACATCTGTCCTACGAGGAAGATAGCTCCCATAATTGCTGTCAAAGCAAACCAAAAGCGCAATCCAGAAACATCATTATTTTTAATGGCGCTTTGTCCCCGGTGCATGACAAAACTACTAGAAATTAGGATAATACTATTAATACCAGGGAGAAGTAGTTCTAATTCTTCGGTACCTTCGGGAGGCCAATCAGGAATAATGCTGCGATAAATTAAAAAGGCGGAAAACATCCCCAAAAAGATCATGCTTTCAGCCACTAAAAAGAGAATTACTCCAAACATACGATAATCATGATGTTCATGACTAGCGTGTGCATGGGATTCTGTAGTGATACTGTTAGATTGATTTATGGTTGAACTTTGCATTGTTTTGTCTTGAGGTAAAAATTCTTTACTATTGAATGATTAATTGAAGATAGGGAGTAGATTTACTCCCTATGTGGTTAAAATCGGATAAATTTAACCCTCAGCAGCTACTTCTGCAAGAAGTTCATCTACTGATTCATCCTCTATTTCTAAATCAATACCGTAGTCATAAGGACCTGCCCAGAGTACGGGTTCTTCGGTAAAGTTTTCAATGGCAGGAGGAGAGGAAGTTTGCCACTCCAGGGTTAAACCTTTCCAAGGATTACGTGCTGCTTTTTCACCTTTATTAAGACTCCAAATCACGTTAATGATAAAGGGGATAGTAGCTAAAGCCAGGATATAGGAACCGACAGTACTGATAACATTGAGGGGTTGAAACTCAATATCATAAAGAGCAATACGACGATTCATACCCATCAACCCGAGTTCGTGCATGGGTAAAAAGGTGATATTGAGACCGATAAAAGTCATCACAAAATGAATACGGCCAAGAGTTTCATTAACCATACGTCCAGTCATTTTCGGGAACCAGTGGTATACACCAGCGAAAAGACCGAGAACGCTTCCACCAAACAGTACATAGTGGAAGTGGGCAACGATAAAGTAAGTATCATGAACGTGAATATCAAAAGGTACTGAGGCGATCATGATTCCACTTAAGCCACCAATCACAAAAGAGGAAACAAAGCCCACACCAAATATTAGGGCACTATTGAGGCTAAGTTTACCACCCCAGAGAGTTCCACACCAACTGAAGACTTTAATACCAGTAGGTACAGCAATTAGCATAGTTGTAGCCATGAAAAACATGCGTAACCAACCAGGAGTTCCACTAGTGAACATGTGGTGTGCCCAAACGATAAGACCGAGGAAACTAATTGCCAAACTAGAGTAGGCGATCGCCCGGTAACCGAAGATTGGTTTACGAGAGTGTACTGGGAGAACTTCTGAGATGATGCCAAAAAAGGGCAAAATCATGATATATACAGCCGGGTGGGAGTAGAACCAGAACAAGTGTTGATAGACAATTGGGTCTCCTCCACCTGCCGGGTTAAAGAATGTTGTACCAATGATTAAATCAAAAGACAGTAAAACTAGGGCTGCTGCTAGTACTGGAGTTGCTAGTAATGCTAAAGCAGAAGATGCTAACATTGACCAACAAAATAGGGGCATACTATGGATATCCATATCTGGAATCCGCATTTTCAAGATAGTAGTGATGAAATTAATTGCCCCTAGAATTGAAGATGTTCCTAAGATTAAAACGCTCAAAATCCAGATTTCTTCTCCCCATACTCCTGTCATTAAACTCAGGGGGGGATAGGAAGTCCAGCCAGACTGGGGCGCTCCCACGAAAAAACTACATAAAAGCAGAATTCCTCCAGGAGGAATCATCCAAAAAGCCACGGCATTTAAGCGGGGAAAGGCCATATCTTCTGCACCCACCATCAGGGGTATCAGATAGTTAGCGAATCCTGCGGCTGCTGGCACAATCCAGAGGAAAATCATGATTGTGCCATGAAGAGTTAGTAATTGGTTATATAGTTCTGGACTAATAAAATCAGGTTCTGGGGTAGCTAATTCTGTGCGCATAACTTCGGCAAAGCTACCGCCTATGAAGAAAAAGAGAAAAGAAGTGACCAGGTATTGGATGCCAATTACTTTGTGATCGGTACTGAAGGTAAAATAATCTAGCCACTTGCGTTCTTTGGTGGCAGTATGTGTTGCTGTTGTCATAGGTTATTATTACTTACTTAACTACTGAATTGGTTTTAACTGGGCAATAACTTGTTGGTCTATGCCCATCTCCTCCTGATAGGGAGCTAAATATTCTGCTTCTGAAAGTAAAGATGTTTTAATTGCCACTGTTTCTGCTTCTGTGGAGTTTTGGGCATAAGTATTGTCTTGTACCCATTGGTTATAGTCTTCTTCCGACATGACATAAAGTACAGTTTTCATGCCGCCATGGTAAGCGCCACACAATTCTGCGCAGATAATCGGATATTCTCCTTCAAGGGTAGGAGTAAAGGTTAGAGTAGTATCTCTTCCGGGGATAGCATCTTGTTTGACACGAAATTCAGGTAACCAAAAAGCGTGAATCACATCACCCGCTTGGATATTTAAATGTACAGGATGTCCCACGGGTACGTGTAGATCTCCTCCTACTATACCTGAGTCAGCGTAGGTGAAGATCCAGGCATACTGAATACCATTCACGTCTACGAAAACTGGTGGGTTTTGGTTTTGATTAGGTGAGGCACCGATTCCCAAACTAATTTGATTCTGATTTGGTTCTAAAGCAATTAGACTACCGTTATCTTTTTGTCCTGGGGAATGATGGGAAGCCATAGATGCCATGGGGTCTAATCCGCCCATATTGTTATAGATTTCAAAACTGTAGATAGACAAGATGAAAACAATAATTGTGGGAATAGCTGTCCAGACTATTTCTAGGGGGACATTTCCATCAATCGCTGGTCCATCAGTGGTATCTCCTTTGGTTCTACGAAATCTAATTAAGGTTACCAACAAACAACCTTGTACTATTAAAAATAGACCTGTAGCGATGGTAACCATCAAATTAAACAAAGAATCTACTTCCGCTGCTTCTGCTGAGGCAGCTACGGGTAAAAGATTATGATTTTGGCCGTACCATAAACTAATTGCTGTCAAGGCGATACCAGCAATTAGAGTCAAAATATTACTAGGAATTTTCACAGTTTCACAGGATAAAAACACAACTAAAATTATACAAACATGGTCAGGACTTCAGCTTTTAGAGTCTTTCTTTTTAACATACTTGTAGGTTTATAAACTTAATATTGTCAGTTACTCTATTGGTTTTGCTGAATCTAGACCTACTTATACACGGTAGAACAATTTACACAAAAATATGTTGTTCTTAGAACTTTTTAGGCAATTTTTAACTTTTCTTTATAATTAGCTCAAAAGCTTAAATTTTACTTAAACTTCAGGGGAAATTAAACACATTAATCTAAAAAATTTCTAAAGTTGAGAAGGTACTTAAGTAAAAAGAGAGTATAAAAAAAGCTAAAGACAAAAATAATAAGGAAAAAATCATTAAAAGACAATGACAGAATCAATAATAAATGCAAAGATATCAACTAATCAAGAAAAAACAACAGCAATTAAGTGGATTAGACTGCTTCTAGCCAAAATAACCATCGCTACCCTGTTATTAATGGCCATAGGCAGTGCCACTCGGGTAATGAATGCTGGATTAGCTTGTCCAGATTGGCCTTTATGCTATGGTCAACTAGTACCAAGTGCCCAGATGAATCTCCAGGTATTCTTAGAGTGGTTTCATCGTTTAGACGCCGCTTTAATTGGGTTAAGTACCCTAGTTTTGATGGGTTTAGCTTGGTGGAATCGCCAAGAACTGCCCAACTGGTTACCCTGGGCTACAACAGGAGCATTTACTTTAATTTTGGTCCAGGGACTTTTAGGAGGCTTAACAGTTACAGAACTTCTTCGTTTTGATATTGTTACAGCTCATTTAGCTACAGCTTTATTGTTTTTCACGACTTTAGTAGTGATATTTACTCTGCTGATGCCCTATCAGGGAACTAGTGTAGGTGGTAGCCTGAGTTGGTTAAGTGGAATTGCTGGTTTATTTGTTTACGGGCAAAGTCTATTGGGAGCTTTAGTCGCTTCTCGTTGGGCGCTGCATCAGTGCTTAGCTAATTCAGATCTTTGTTTAGTAATTAATGCCCACATCTTAGGTATAGTGCCTCCTACTTTAGCAACTTTAATTTTAGCGATTAAGGCTAGTAAAACTCCTGGTTTACATCCCCTATTACGCAAATTGGGTTCTTTGGGAGCAGTTTTAGTCGTTCTACAAATAATTATCGGTGTAGCTACATTTCGTTTACATCTACAGATAGAACCTTTAACTGTAGCTCATCAAACCGTAGGCGCCACTCTTTTGGGTACTTTAGTCGCCTTTACTGTGTTAGCGATTCGCGAAAATACACAACAATCAACAGTTAGTTAATTAGTT
Organism: Johannesbaptistia floridana; assembly: GCF_057440575.1. Lineage (NCBI taxonomy): Bacteria > Bacillati > Cyanobacteriota > Cyanophyceae > Chroococcales > Cyanothrichaceae > Johannesbaptistia > Johannesbaptistia floridana. The sequence goes on along the minus strand of NZ_JALKVM010000125.1, from coordinate 14,428 downwards.
AGTTAGTCAAAAAATATTTGGTGTAAATTAATGACCGGAATTAGTTTTTCCCCTCGTAACGAAAACTTTTTAGACGTAATCAAAAGTTATTATCTCTTAACAAAGCCTCGCATTATCCCTCTACTGTTAATTACTACCGCAGCTTCTATGTGGATGGCTGGAGATGGGGTAGTAAATTCTCTAGATGTGATGATTACTCTTCTTGGTGGCACTCTTGCTGCTGCTTCAGCTCAAACTCTTAACTGTATTTATGATCAAGATATTGATTATCAGATGCAGCGCACTCGTAAACGCCCTATTCCTTCTGGAAAAGTACAACCACGTCACGCCCTAATTTTTGCGATAGTCTTAGGCATTCTTTCTTTTGCTTTGTTTGTCATCTTCATTAATCTCCTCAGCGCCTTATTAGCTATGTCGGGTATTTGCTTCTATATGTTGATTTATACCCATATATTGAAACGCCACAGCACTCAAAATATCGTTATCGGTGGTGCTGCTGGTGCTATTCCTCCTTTAGTAGGCTGGGCTGCGGTTACTGGAGACCTAAGCTGGGCTGCCTGGGCTTTTTTCGCGATTATCTTTTTGTGGACTCCTCCTCATTTTTGGTCCCTAGCTCTCATGATTCGCTCAGACTACGCTGAAGTAGAGGTGCCCATGTTACCAGTAGTTGAGGGAACTTTGACTACGGTAAATCAAATCTGGATTTACACTTGGATTGCTGTAGCTTCTACTTTTTTACTTATCTATCCTCTAGGAGTTACTGGCGCTATTTATCTGGTTGCCGCTTCTGTCTTGGGTGTGATTTTTCTCTACAAGGCTTGGCAACTGAAACAAAATCCTGATGATTTACAACTGGCACGTTCTCTGTTTAAATATTCCATACTCTATATGATGCTATTATCTACAGCGATTGTTGTTGATAGTTGTCTCTCTTAGATGTTAAAAAGCTTCTCTCTCCTCATTATTGGGGAGAGGTTTTGATGGTCAATCATTTGTAGAGATAGGAAAACTCAGACCCTCGCATCTTTACCCAAAGTTGCTGGTTGTGTTTGAGTAATGAGTTTTGAAGTAATGAGTAATGAGTTAAAGAATTATAGCAATGAGCGTTGTAGTGTTAACAATATTTATATTTACAGATCCCCCCTTCTGATAAGGGTAGGTTTTTTACAAAGAGCTTGTAGTAAAAGTAAGACAAGGTAGACAAGGAGGGAAAGTGGACAACTCAGATCTTGCATCTTTACCCAAAGTTATTTGTGGTGGATGAATGATGAGTAATGAGTTTTGAAGTCTTGAAGTCTTGAAGTCTTGAAGTCTTGAAGTCTTGAATAGTGAGTTTTGAAGTAATGAGTAATGAGAATGAGTTTTGAAGTCTTGAAGTAAGAAGTTTTGAAGTAATGAGTAAAAGAATTGATGTTAAACCCCTAGGAGACAAAGATTATAGAGAATTAACCATAAAGAACATTTTTCCTGAAAAATTAGTACATAAGTTCTGGTGGAAGATATGAGGTATAGCAATGAGCCAATAGATGTTGACAAAAATGATGAAAAGCCCCCCTTGGTAAGGGGGGTTGGGGGGAAAAGTTAGTGATCAATGTTGTTAACACTACTGCGGTCACTGCTATAAATGTACTAGTTTTATTCAAAATTCAGTTTAAAGTTAAGTAATGTTACAAATAAACTTTTTAAAAATAAAAATAAGCTACGATAATATTCTTATATAAAAAAAATACTTTAAGCACAGTCAATCTCTAACTCATCAAAAAATCAAAAGTTCAGTATAAAAAAACTAAAAATAATATCTGGGAAGAGTTAGCTGTATCCTTTCAAGGGGTGAAATTTAAGCAAGAGACAGGGAATTTATTTTTTTGTATCTATTTTCTCCCTTTGAGACTCAATACACTTTTTTACAATCTATATTGAGGTATAGAAGGAGAACAGAAAAATTTAAATTTAGGAACTGCTTAAAGTAACAAGATTGCATAACCGATTAAGTTAAGTTTTCTCCTCTCATCTTATTGGGAAAATATAATTTGTATCCCAGGACTCTTTTTTTAAAATTAGTCTTGAATCCATCTAAATTATTAGAAAAATAATCATCGGTTTCAATCTACTAAAAAGTATTTAGTACACCAATTTATGAAAAGGTTACAAATGTCAAAATTTAATTATGCACGGTTTCTAAATTTTTTAACTGAAGAACTCTGTATCTCCAGTGATTCTATTTCTATGGCAGAACGTTCAGTTAATCAAGACTCAGAACTACTACCAATCGCCATGTTGAAATATGGCTTTATTTCTATCAAACAATTAGACCAGATTTATGAATGGTTGGATAGTTGTAGCTAAACGATTCTAGCACACTGGTTATGGAAAAATGATAGTTTGGTTTGATGAGAAGACCGGAACAGATTTTAATTTTCGCTCCTTTTTGATAAGAATAATAATCATGGGCTTGAGGGGAAGCTCGAACCTGTTTGAGCTTTGATCCTTACTTTCTAGAAAAATTATGCCATCAAAAAGTGAAAATTTGGTGCAGTACTTTGGGGTATTATTAAGTTAACCAACCCAAGTGAAGCTCTAAGGTTGTTCCCATGAGCTTAATTACTTGATTGTCGGTGTTGTAAAGGGGACCACCCCGAGCATTGATATAACGAACTTCTCCGTTATCAGCACGAATAATGCGTAAGTTGACGTCAAAATTTTCTAATCGGAGTGCCGCAGCACGAATTTTCTCCTCATGAATCTGGCGATCGTCGGGATGAATCATAGAAAATATTTCTTCTGGGCTAGGAGGGTGCCGAGTCGGATCCAAACCATGAATGAGAAAGAGTTCCTCCGTCCAATAGATTTCTTTCGTTTGGATATCTAAATACCAACAGCCAACTTGGGCGATTCGCTGAGCATTGCGTAACATAGTTTCAGAGCGTCGCAGTTGGGTCTCAACTTCTCGGCGCTGCTCAATTTCTTGTTGTAGGCGTGCATTGGCGGTCATTAATTCCTGCCAGATATGAGCCGTAATTATGTCCATTTTCTGGTTGAGAATTGGCGATGGCAACGGGGAAGATTGTGAGGCGATTTCGTAGCTAGGATTTAGGCAATACCCTTGACGATAATGGGTTTGAATCATATCTGGCAGACCAACTTGTTCTAGTTTCCGACGTAAACTACGAATGTGACTTTTGATCGTCCCATCAGTGGGAAGTTGTTCATCCAAAGTCCACAGACGATCGCCAATTTGATCACGAGGAAACATTCGCCGGGGGTGACTTAAAAATAATTCTAGTAGCTGATACTCCTTACGATTTAGTTTTAAGGGTTGACCGTGGCAAGTAACTGAGTGGGCAGTTTGGTTAAGAGACAAGGGACCCCAACTGAGCACAGAAGTGGCACGACACACAACTCGTCTAGCTAGTGTGTGAATATGGGCTAAGAGTTCAGACTCTTGAAAAGGTTTAGTTAGATAAGCGTCTGCTCCACTATTTAAACCCTCAATACAAAGCTGCCCCTGAGACTTTTCGATAAGTAGTAATATCAGTAATGGGTTACCCACCTTTCGTAAACGATGACACAATTTTAAAGCATCCTGGCATACAGTCTCTAGCACCGCTAAATCATAAACAAAGGCTTGCAGTAAAGTCCAGGCTTCTTCTTCATCAGTAGCCAAATCCACAATGAATCCATGACTTAATAAGGTCTGATACAGTTGCCTCTGTAAGGATTGATTGGGGGAAACTAGGAGAATTTTCATCAACGGAAGGTTAAAGATTTGCTAACAGAATTTTATGTCCGATTATTACACAGATTTTTAACCTTTTTTTGTCATACTGACACCAGATTTGTTGGTACATCCAGATTCAGAAAAATACTCCATGGTTTTTATCTAAAATTAAACTAATGACATTATGAGTACCATCAGTCTAAAACCTTAATCCAATCCCAGCAACAAAAATTTTGATGGCTTACACTTTTAGTTTGAGAAAAAAATTATGGAACATGAATCCATTATTTTCACGATGTTTTTTTTGGCCTTAGGACCGATTAAGATTATTCCGGCTTTTGAGAGATTAACTCAACAAGCAGAGCTTAAGTTAAAACGAGAAATCGCCCTTAAATCTGCCCTGTTAGCCACTGGTATCGTCTTGATTTTAAACTTAGTTGGGCTGGGGATATTAAGTAAATATGGGATTAGCCAAAATGCGGTACAAATGGGAGGCGGTGTTATCTTACTGTTATCGGCTTTAAAGATGATTTTTCCCTCAGCACAACCAGCTCATCCTCAACAGACAAAACCCAGCACTAACCAATTAATTATTAATATAGCCACACCAATTATTATTCCCCCCTTTGGGACTGCTATTATTCTGCTTTTTACAATGGTTGCTCCTCAAGTGGCTGGCATGGATTTTTTAATTATTAAATCTTTAATTACGATTATGGTCTTAAATTTTTTAGCCATGTTTTTTGCTGATAAAATTATGAAATTACCCGGATTTATGCAAATTTTACAAATTTTAGGCTCAGTTTTAACTTTTATACAGGTAGCCTTAGCTTTTGAACTTATTTTAGATTCATTAACCAGATTAGGATTGTTTAAATAAGAAAGGTTTTACCTAGTACATAAACTTCAAGTATACTTATAGGTGGAGAGAAAAATTATGGATTTGACTGTATTAGATGCCTTTAAGCTAGAAAATCAGGTGGCGATTGTGACTGGAGCTGGGGCAGGTATTGGACGAGGTATTGCTGAATTATTTGCCAAGGCTGGAGCCTCGGTTGTGGTCAGCGACTTGAAGGAAGAAACCGCTCAAACCGTTGCGGAGGGGATTAATGCCCAAGGGGGAAAAGCAATCGCAGTTCCTTGTGATGTTACTAATGATCAAGCTTTACAAAACCTCGTTAACACTGCCCTAAAAGCTTTTGGCAAAATTACGATTTTAATCAATAATGCCGGGGGAGGTGGACCTAAGCCCTTTGACATGTCCATGGATACCTTTATTTGGGCTTACAACCTCAACGTGTTTTCAGTGTTTCACCTCTGCCAACTGTGTGTTCCCCATATCGAAGCCGCTGGAGGAGGATCTATTTTGAACATCTCCTCCATGTCGGCGGAAAATAAGAATAAAAAAATGGCTGCCTACGCTTCCTCAAAAGCGGCAACAAGCCACCTAACCCGTAATATTGCCTTTGATTTGGGCCCTAAAGGGATTCGGGTGAATGCGATCGCACCTGGAGCGATTAAAACTGACGCCCTAGCTACGGTACTGACTCCAGACATCGAAAAAACTATGTTAAAGCATACCCCTCTATCTCGCCTTGGTCAACCCAATGACATTGCCTATGCCGCTTTGTACCTTTGTTCCCCTGCCGCCAGTTGGGTAAGTGGACAGGTACTAACTGTCAGCGGTGGTGGTGTTCAAGAACTCGATTAAACCTAGTCAATTAATTGCAATCAGAAGAGAAGAACTATGAGCAACTTTGATGCCTTTGCAGACTTTCGTATGGATGGCTATGTGGCCATCGTCACTGGTGGTGCCCAAAACATTGGTGAAGCCTTCGCCAGAACCTTGTCTGGTGCTGGGGCTAAGGTCATGATTGCCGACCTGCAAGGAGAGAAAGCCCAAGCCACAGCGGCCAAAATCCAGGAAGAAACTGGTAATGAGGTGATTGGCATTGGCTGTAATGTCACCGTCGAAGCAGATATTCACAAATGCGTGGCTAAGACCGTTGAAACCTTTGGCGGCCTTACCACCCTAGTTAATAACGTCGGCTGGGGACGAGCCTATGACGACCCTCTGGCTATTTCCGAGGAAGATATGATCGAGAGCTACAAGCTCAACACCCTGGCAGCTATGAAGATGACTGCCGCCTGTCGTCCCCATTTGCTAAAAGCCAAGGAAGAAGGTAAGAGCCCATCCATTACCAACTCTGGTTCCCTGGTGGGGACTTTGCCAGCCTTTGACTTTATGGCTTACTCCTCTGCCAAGGCAGCCATGAACCACATGATGTTGGGCTTAGCTCACTACTTCGCCAAGCAGATCCGCATCAACACCATTCTCATTGGCACCGTCATTACTCCCGGCTATGCCGACGCTGGTTTGGATGAGCAAGCCATCTATTCCCTAGCCCACCCCGACAACCTCACCGGACGCGCTGGTACACCTCAGGACATTGCCAACGCTTTGCTCTGGCTGGCCTCCCCGGCCGGATCTTGGATCAGTGGTCAAAGTATCCAGGTGTCTGGCGGTGGCAAGCGTGTGAAACTTAAGCCCGACTAAATTTTTTACTAGTGCGAGATCTGAGTGTAGGGTGCGTATTAGCCGAAAATTTCTTTTGGAACATCACTAGAAGATAACTGATTGCCGTAACGCACCAAAGAATGTGCGCTCACGAGCTACCGCCCTTACTTATTTATTGATTTAATTCTGAGGTAAGTTGCTCTAATTAACGTATGATTATGTGGTAAAGTATAAATATCCAAATATAGGCAACTAATATAATGTTATTTAGGCAATTATTCGACTTAGAATCTTTTACCTACACTTATTTAATCGCTGATACCTCTTTACAACAAGCAGTATTAGTAGATCCGGTAATTGAACAAGTAGACAGGGATCTAAAACTAATTACAGAATTAGGTCTAAAACTAGTTTACTGTTTAGAAACTCACGTTCATGCAGACCATATTACAGGTACGGGCAAATTACGTCAAATGACCGGATGTAAAGGAATAGTACCTACTAATGCCCAGGTAGATTGTGCTGATAGAGAAATTGCAGACGGAGAAGAAATATCTTTAGGAGAAGTTACCATCAAGGGGATCGCCACTCCAGGACATACTGACAGTCATACAGCTTACTTAGTTAATCATCAATTAGTATTAACGGGAGATGCCCTCTTTATTCGTGGTTGTGGCCGCACAGACTTCCAAAGTGGAAACCCGGGAGTATTATATGACTCTATAACTAAAAAACTATTTACTTTACCAGAGACAACCCTAGTATACCCAGGTCACGATTATCGCGGGCAAACAGTATCTACCATTGGAGAAGAAAAAGAATTTAACCCACGCATCGCCAATAAAACCAAAGAAAGTTTTATGGAACTGATGAATAGTTTAAACTTACCTAATCCACAAAAAATAATGGAAGCATTACCCGCCAATCAAGCCTGTGGAGAAAGAAAATGATGATGATACTGGGCTATATACTAGCCTTGGCAGTAGGTATTAGTCTGGGTTTGATTGGGGGAGGAGGTTCAATTCTTACCGTACCTACTCTAAAATATGTGATGGGAGTAGAGACAAAAACGGCGATCGCCATGAGTTTACTAGTGGTAGGAGTAGTAAGTATAATTGGTGTGATTCCCCACTGGCGTCAAGGGAATGTGAACTGGAAAATTGCTATAGTCTTCACTCCCGCCGCGATGATGGGTTCATACTTAGGGGCGTTACTGACTAAATTACCCTTTGTCACTGACACTCTACAAATTATAGCTTTTGGGATAGTCATGTTAGTAGCGAGTACATTTATGATTATACCCAGGAAATCTCCTCATTCAGATTTATCAAAAAAATCTCATCAAGGCAAAATTTGGTTAATTCCACTAGAAGGGCTAATTGTGGGAATTATTACCGCCTTTGTGGGAGCAGGAGGTGGTTTTGCGATTATTCCCGCTTTAGTTTTACTAGGAGGAATTTCTATGAAAGAGGCGATTGGCACTTCTTTACTGATTATTTTCTTTAAATCTATGAGTGGATTTCTCGGTTATTATAACCAAGTAGTCTTAGATTGGGGACTAACAGTAACTTTTATCCTTGCCTCTAGTATTGGCATTGTTACGGGAGCATATTTAAGCAGATATATTGAGGGGAAAAAGCTACAAAAAGGATTTGGTTTCTTTGTCCTAGCCGTAGCATTTTTTGTTCTAGTAAAAAGATAAAAGTTACGGAAGGCTGTTGCAAAAACTGTCAGTGGCTGTGTAATATTAAATTCTAGTCAATCTAACTCTGTTATGTGTTGGGTTGCTTATCTTTTAAGGAAACATTCTGTAGGTTGGGTTGAGGCCACGAAACCCAACAATCTAAGTCTGTTATGTGTTGGATTGCTTATCTTTTAAGGGAACATTCTGTAGTTGGGTTGAGGCCACGAAACCCAACAATCTAACTGTTATGTGTTGGATTGCTTATCTTTTAAGGGAACATTCTGTAGGTTGAGTTGAGGCCACGAAACCCAACAATCTAAGTCTGTTATGTGTTGGGTTGCTTATCTTTTAAGGAAACATTCTGTAGGTTGGGTTGAGGCCACGAAACCCAACAATCTAAGTCTGTTATGTGTTGGATTGCTTATCTTTTAAGGGAACATTCTGTAGGTTGAGTTGAGGCCACGAAACCCAACAATCTAAGTCTGTTATGTGTTGGATTGCTTATCTTTTAAGGGAACATTCTGTAGGTTGGGTTGAGGCCACGAAACTAACTCTGTTATGTGTTGGATTGCTATAAGTCTTTCACCTTTGTTGATTATTTTTCACAATCTCAAAACATTTAATTAATAGCTCAATTAAATAACTTGATTATCAATATATTTATCAAAAAAATCTCTACTTATATTAGTAAATAAAACTTCTTAAATCGAAATGTAAAAATAGATTATTAAGTAACAAATATAGTTTATTTATTGAGAAAATAAACTATATTTATTATAATTATTATTAAGATTTAAAAAATCAAGATAAAATAACCAATTTATTTTTAGACTATGAAGGGAGAACTACTCAAAAGATTATTTAGAGCGATCGCCAGTTGAGATCAAGAGGCGATTGACCAATTAACATGGGTAGTCATTGAAGATGAAAGAAAAAAAGGATACAGGGTCTTAGCGCAACAATTAGAGAATATTCAAAAAAAAGCAGAAAAAAGATTCATCAATATCTGAGAAGAAATTTACTGTCACAAAACCTAAAAATTTACAATCTCTTAGTGAGTTACTACAAGTCAGCGTTATGGTAAGCCTTTGGTGACGGTTATACCTAGAGAAAAATTAAGAATGATATTATTCAGCGATTGAAGAAAATAAGCAGATTTGGAATTGATTATTTAATGGAGTTTTAATGGCAGATACTTTTCAAAATTTACCTCATGTAGAAATTAATTTAACGACAAAAGGAACATATAGTAGTTCGGGTGGTCCTAACCGCCTTGGCGGTTGCTATAAAAGAAGATTTGGAATTCATCAATTAGGTTAAATAAAGCAGTCACGTTCTCATATTCTACCATATTACTGATTGACTGATATTTTTGGCAACAGAACCACAAAACCCGTTTAATGCTCAAACGATTAACAAAGGGAAATCAAGCGATTAAGAAGAGATCCGCTACGCGGTGCGCTCCTCCTTAAGAAAACTTTACAAACAGCCCCTAAGTCTTGCCAAATCTAAAAAACTCTCACAGTCTCATATCTTCCACCAGAACTTATGTACTAATTTTTAAGGAAAAATGTCCTTTATGGTTAATTCTCTATAATCTTTGTCTCCAAGGGGTTTAACATAAATTCTTTTACTCATTACTCATTACTCATTACTCATTACTCAACCACCACAAGTAACTTTTGATAAAGATGCAAGATCTGAGACAGTGAGAGTTAGCCAAGCCTTAAAAGGCGTGGCAATAAAGCGAAAAAGAATTTAATATAAAAAAGTTGAGAGAAATATATCAAACAGTGTTTGTTCACGATTAACTATCAAATTGCTTATCTATTCGAGGCGATTAAGATGCCAGCATCCAATATGAATAATATCACCATTAACAACCTAGATGAACCCCTCAGACAACAATTAGAACAAAGAGCGCAAGCTCATGGTCACACCCTAGAAGAAGAGATAAAATTGATTTTACAGACCACTTTAACCAAAGAAGAACCTACCCCACCTCAAAACTTAACAGCAGCTATTGAACAACGCTTTGCTCACTTAGACGAATTTTCTCTCCCCGTCATTAAACGAGAACCCATCCGAAGTATCCCCGAATTTGAAACTGATAAATAATGACATTTGTTCTTGATACCAATGTTATTTCAGAATTAATGAATCCCAAAGGTTCAAAACAGGTCAAAAACTGGGTAGCAGAACAACCAAGAGAAAAGCTATTCACCACAACTATTAGTCAAGCTGAAGTACTTTATGGAATCGCTATTTTACCTCAAGGAAAACGACAGCGATACCTCCAAGAAGCTGCCCAATTTATGTTTCAAGAAGACTTTGCAAACCATATTCTCTCCTTTGACTCTATCGCTGCTCAACTATTTGCTCAAATAGCAGCTTCCCGTAAACAAATTGGTCAACCAATTTCTCAAGGAGATGCTCAAATAGCAGCTATCTGTTTAGCTCACAAAAGCACAATTGTAACTCGCAACGTTAATGACTTTATAAACTGTCAAATTACAATTGTTAATCCTTGGGATAGTTAATAAAATTAACGGTTTTGTTGCTCTCGAATTATTAGACAAGGTTTGATTTCTATTCAGCAAACCCTAATTACTGCTTAATAACTTGTACTTTTCTTGGAAATCGTTTTTGTCCTGAGACAATTTCATACAGGTAATTACTTTTTGTATTTGGAGTTTTAGTTGTTCTATTCCAGTATCTTTCAGGTGCTGGTGGTGTCTCCGACTGCGATTCCCGTTTTTGTTTTTGGGATTTACTCTCTCAAGTTCTTTTCTTACCTCTGGGCTTATTTCATCGCTTATGTGTTCAGTTCGCGAATTGGGGACGAGGGGCGATCGCTAGATTTTGAATCAATTAGCGATATAATGATCTAGGATGGAGGCTATTGCCACTAGAACTATAAACAATCAAAGAAAGCATTTGAAGTTGAGCAAATAGGTTTGTAGTAGGGCTTTAGCCCGATAAACTTTTTGGACCTTTAGTCCAACTACGAACCGGGCTTATGTGTTCAGTTCGCGAATTGGGGACGAGGGGCGATCGCTAGATTTTGAGTCAATTAGCGATATAATGATCTAGAGTAAAGGCGATCGCCACAGTGTTAGATAGGATGATTAGGCATTAATCACGAAATCTTGAGCGGTGAGGTTGTGAAGATTATTGAAGGAAGCAAATTCACCACCTTGACCATAACCACCATTAGTACCGTTTTGGTTGTAGATTAGGCTATTGCTGCTAGAACTGTATACAATCAAAGCATCACTAACAGCAGCTTGATTGTCATTATTAACCACAGCAAATTCTTCCTCAATGCTAAAGCCTTGACCGACGACACTATCTATTTCTCTAAAGGTAGTTAAGTCTAAAACTATTTTGTCACGACCTTGTTCAAAGTCTTCAATTTGATTTTGTCCAATATCTCTAGAATTGAAAGATTTATTGGTGTCAAAACCGAAGAAGTCTTGACTATTGCCACCAATTAAGTTTTAAGTGTTGAGCATTAATTCTTTAACTCATTACTTATTACTCATTACTTCAAAACTTAACCACCACAAGTAACTTTGGGTAAAGATGCAAGATCTGAGTTTAAGTCTCCTGAGGTATGAAGGTTAACGGATTTAGTAAATAAGGAATAGCGGTTGTCGAGGTCAAAGTACCAGAAATAACTCTTGAAAAGGTTAAAGAAGCTTTATCTGTGGTTATCAATGCTGATGATTATCAAATATTTAGTCTTTGGGAAACCAGCATCGAAGACCCCCATCAATAAGTAATAAGTAAGGAAAAAACTTGACTTATTACTTATTTTGAATCCCTACACATTTAACCCTAATTACATGGTACTTAAATTATGGAACTTGACAAAAACCTCTGCAAATAATATGCGTGAGCCCGTCTTGAACCTCAATCTCCACAAGCTTTTTAGCCACCCTGTCACCCCGTCAGGTGTAAGAGCCTTAATCCTGTCCGAAAGTGGTTATGATTGCAGTCCCAGTGCCCGATAATTGCAGTCCGCCACATTTAATTTCCGCAGATTTTTTCCACTCAAAGATAAAGAGATTGCTTTTTACTATGGAGGAAAATAACCAAAACAGAGGGGATAAATTATTTAATAAAAATTATCTCTTTTTCATTAGATAAATTCTCATCATAATGATATCCTAAACCAGAGTATTTTTTGAGTTCTGATGGTTCATTAATTTGATTTTGTATAATCCAATTGGTCATTAGTCCTCTACTTTTCTTTGCCATAATACCAATGGTTTTAAGTTTCCCATTTCTCATTTCTTTAAAAGAGACTTTTAATATAGGATACTTAAATTGTTTTGAGTCAATGATACGAGAATATTCATCAGAAGCCAAATTAAGTAAAACTTTAGTTTGATGTTTTTCTAAGTCATTATTTAATTGCTTAGTAACTTTTTCCGTCCAAAACTGATAAAGATTATCTACTTTTTCTGTTTTTAGACGGGTACTCATTTCTAGTCGATAAGGACTAATTTCATCAAGAGGACGTAAAATACCATATAAGCCTGATATAATTCTTAAATGGTCTTGAGTAAATAAATAATCATTATCTTTGAACTTTTCTAACTCTAATTGTTTGAATACGTCACCTCGATAAGCTAGAAGAGAAGCCTGTTTATCAGAGATATCAAATGATTGGAATCTTTGATAATTTAAGTTAGCTAATGATTCACTAATCCCTAGTAATTGTTCTAATTGTTCAGAAGAGAATGTTTGAAGCGAGTTGACTAATATATCAGCATCTTCTTTAAAAATAGGTTGTGTACTTTTAGGAGTAGTAAAAGCATCATCAAATACTAAGGTTTTAGCTGAAGATAAAATTAAAAGCATAGGAAATTTTGATAAGTAATAATGGGTTAAACGCCTAAGCTTAAACCCAACCGCCAAAAACAGCTAACCCAAAAAATCGCCAAGGATTCGTAACTATCTTAAATCCTGCTGAAGATAACATTTTTAAATGAGTTTCTAAGGTAGCTAATCGATCTTGCCCTGAATGACCTTGAGGTTGACTATTACCTATATTTGAACGAACCTTAGTTATAGTTGAACCTTGATTAATTGTCCACTGCTCTCTTAATTTTAAGTAGATTTCCTGTAAGTGTGGTGATTCTTGTAAAATGGGGTCTGCATTCCAAAAACATCCACCTTCTACTAAATTATTACCAACACAAGTTAATAACTGATGCTTCATTTCATCAGTGAGATGATGAATGGCTAAAGAAGAAACACAAGCGTCAAAATTAGTCCCTATTTCATCTTTCATTTCCCCCTTTGCCCATGCACCAAAATCTGCTTGAATAAAAGTGATACGATCATCAAGTTTAGCTTGTTGTAGTTTAACGATCGCTCGTTCAATCATTCTGGGAGAATAATCAACCGCCACCACTTTTGCATCAGGACAATGTTTGAGTAATTTAAGACTCAGTTCTCCCGTCCCACAACCTAAGTCTAAGAGACGACAAGCATTTTTGGGAACACAAGCAACCAGGGTGTCAAGCATTAGATCATAATGAGGTATTAATTGACGAATGCCGGTATCAAATACTTGAGTATCAGTAAAAACTTCCCCTGGATAAATTGTCGTTGATTGACTCATATTTAATCTTTTGATATATCTTCTTTATTGTACATCAGGAAATTTACTTATTAACAATCATTCGTCATTTGTTATAATTAAAGCAGAATTAGGACTCACCACAAACGAAACGATCCTTAATCTTCTCAATTGGTTCGGTTATATACTGAACATAATTATCCCTCCTTACCATTATAAGCTAAATTTCTTTTGAATACGAAACGAGTTATGATATAGTTCATAAGTTGAAATAATAATTAAAGATTAATGATATGACTACTGATGAAAAAACACAACTAATTGCCATTAATGACGCTTTTTATCGTTCCTTTGAGAAACGAGATCTCAAAACAATGAGTCAATTATGGTGGCAAGGTTCTACTTGTACCTGTATCCATCCTGGGGGTAATGTTCTTAAAGGATGGGACATAATTCGATCCTCTTGGGATACTATCTTTAAAAACACTGATTACTTAGAAATTGACACAGAAATTATTAATGTTGATCTTGGTCAAGAACTTGCTAATATTGTCCTCATTGAAAAAGTAACACAGATTAATCAAGGAAGAAGATTAGAAGCACAATCAATGGCCACTAATAGTTTTAGAAAGATGGCACAGAAATGGTATTTAGTTCATCATCATGGTAGTCCGATTATGCGAAGATAAAATGATGATTGATTTCCCTTCTCAATCAGGAACCTATTGTTTAGTTTTCTCCTGTTCTACTTCATCACCGGTTCTGTTGCCAAAAATATCAGTCGCGTTAGAATTTAAGTGTGCAAGGCTGAATTTGGTCTTCAACAAGTTGTGCTGAAACTACTTTTAGCAACCTACAGGCTAAATTAACCTCAGAAAAAGTTCATTTCTCTTTAGTCTAAGAAAAGTAGCAAAG